>JAAVZA010000039.1 GCA_022791395.1 Clostridia bacterium | reverse complement strand
GCACAAGATTTTGTATGAAGTGTTCCTATTACTAAATGTCCAGATTCTGCAGTTTCTATTGCTGCATCCATTGTTTCTTTATCTCTAATTTCTCCCACAACTACTATATCACAATCTTCTCTTAATGAGTTTTTAACACCATCACTGTAACTTAAAGAATCACCGCCTACGCCTACTTCTTTTTGTACTATTACCGATTTTTTTGAATGGTGTTTAAATTCTACTGGGCTTTCTAAAGTTAAGATTTTTTTATTTTGTGTTTCATTTATTTCATTTATTAGAGCATTTAATGTTGTAGTTTTACCAGAATTAGTTTTTCCTGTAACTAACATTAATCCTTGAGGCTGGAATGTCATTCTTCTTACAATGTCTGGTACTCCCAAATCTTCAAATTTTGGTAATTCATTTTTTATTATTCTTAAGGTAAAAAGTGGTATTTCCTCTGATAATGAAATATTTACTCTAAAACGTTTATCTGTGTATTCTAAAAAAGTATCTAATTTTTTTGTTTTTTGAAATACGTTATCTTTATCTATATTTCCTCTTACTAAGTAATCATATATTTCATTCATATCTTCTGGTGTTAGGATGTCTGCCTCTTCTACTGCTACTAAATCTCTTATGATTCTTAACATTGGTTTTATGCCACAGATAAAATGTATATCTGATGCATCTTTTTCGATTGCATAATCTAATATTTTTTCTATTTGTATCATTAGTATTTTTCCTCCTATGGATTAAAATATAACTAGTTTTTTATTTAATTCTTGTAATGTAGTAACTCCATTTAATACTTTGTTTAAACCATCTATTACTAAAGGTTTATAACTTCCTTTTAAGGCTTCTTCTTTTATTTTTAATGTTGAGGCATCATTTGTTATTAATTCTCTTATATCGTCATCAATTATTAATATTTCAAATATTCCTATTCTATCATAATATCCAGAATTATTACAATATTCACATCCTACAGCATCATATGTAGTTTTTCCATTAATATTAAACTCTACTCCATATTTCTTTCCTAATTTAGTAATTATATCTATTTCTTCTTCAGTAAAATCTCTTTTTTTTGCACAATGTGGACAAATTTTTCTAACTAATCTTTGTGATACACTTGTAGCAAGAGTACTTGCTATATCATAATTTGATATTCCCATTTTTCTTAGTCTTGTTATTACTTCTACACTATCTATGGTGTGTATTGTTGAAAGTACATAGTGACCTGTTTGTCCTGCTTGCATTGCAATTTCTGCAGTTTCTGAATCTCTTATTTCTCCAACCAAGATTATATCAGGGTCTTGTCTTAATACTGTTCTTAAGGAATCCGAAAAGGTAGCCTTTGCGTCTATTTCTACTTGGTTTAAACCTGGAATTCTAATTTCAACAGGATCTTCTATTGTTGTTACATTTATACTAGGTTTGTTTAAATAATCCACTACACTATATAATGTTGTAGTCTTTCCTTCTCCTGTAGGTGCAGCCATTATTGTTACACTGTTTTTCTTATTAAAACTTTTATTTACTAGTTCTTCATCATTTGGAAAACCTAAATCGAAAAGTCTTTTTACATCTGCATTTTTCTTTAATAGTCTTAATACAAATTTTTCTCCATATACATTTGGTTGTGAAGATACACGTATATTATAATCTGGATAAAGAAGAATTCTACCATCTTGTGCTTCTTGTTTTTCTTGGTGCATATTAGAAATCGCTTTTAATCTTCCTATAATTTGTGATTGTTTTTCTTTTTCCAAATTTGCAACTGTATATAATTCCCCATCTATTCTATAACGAATTCTTAGTGAATCCTCCATTGGTTCAAAATGTATATCACTTGCTCTTTTATCCATAGCTTTTTTTATTACTGTGTCTACCATTCCTGTTATATCGTTGGTTGATTTTATATCATCTTTACTATTTCCTTCTAAAGATCTTAGAACTTCTTCAATATTACTTTCAAAAGTAATATATTTATCCATTACTAATCCTTTATTTAATAATAATAATCTAATTGTATCTACTGTTCTTCTGTTTGCTGTATCTGAAAAACATACCTTTATTCTTCCATTCTCTATTTCAAAAGGTATAGCTTTATTTTGTTTTAGAACATCTATTGATATGTAATCTTGTAGATTTATTTTTATATCTCTAGTGGTTAAAATCATTGATTTTTCATCTAGAACTTCTCCTATTGCTTTTATTAATGTATAAGAATCAGCTACTTGTAGAATATTTAATATATCACCTATTTTTCTGTTGGGATGTGATTTTTGATATTCTAATGCTTTTTCAATATCTCCTTCGCTTATTATCCCTTTTCTAACTAACTCAATTCCTATTGGTTGTCTTGCCATACAGATTTCCTCCTTTGTTTTTAAGTACTAATTCTATTATACCGTATATTATTTCTTTTTTATATATGTTTTAGTGTTTTGGCATAAATTACTAATTCATCACGTACTTCGTGGTTTTCGTATATTCTAAATTTTCTCCTATAGTTATTAAAACAGTTATTACTTTTTTTGAATTTATCTCTTCTAAAGAAAATTTTAAATCCTTTATGTTTTCACTAATTTTACTACTATTCATATAAATACTATTATCTTGAAAGGTAAAAGTATTTCCTGTTAAAAATGTAATAGAGCTTTCATTTACAGTAATAATATCATTATTACTATTTTTAACCTCTTGTAAAAAATACATATTAAATTTTGTAATTTCTGATACATTACTACTATTATCTTCTAAATTAGTTACATTAGTATAAAAAAATGAAGTAATAGTTGCAATAATCCCTATTACAATTAACATTGCAATTACATATATAATTAAATTTGTAGTTGTAACACCTCTTGATGAGTTCATTGCTACCTCCTTACTTTCATTTTCAAGTTTAATGTTGTACAATTTATTTTTTTATTATTAATCTAGTAACTTCATTTTTCTCTGGCTTATTATTCACTGTATATTCTACTTTAACTGTTAAAATCTTTATTAAATCTTTTTTATCTTCATTTCCTTCTATTTCATTATATTTTTTTAGACTAACTGTAACGGAATATCCGATTTTGTATAGTTCCATTATCTTTCAAGGTTTGTAATAAGGTATTTACTGTATCTTGATTTATTTCTTCATATTTCATCATTTCTACATTCTCTATAATATCTATTATTATATTTGTAGCTACAGTTTTTCTATTTTTTGATTGAATACTTACATAATAATTATAAAAAGTACTAGTAATTATTGAAGTGAATATTATTATAATTATTATAGAAATTATTATTTCAGCTGTTGTAAATCCTTTATCACTTGTACATCTAAATATTTTCAAGATACTTTCTTCCCTTTCTTCAAAATTCTGTGAAATTTTACTCCTCTAAATAATAAATTTTGTATATTTTACTTTTTACTATTTGTAGATTGTAAACAATAGTATGTTTTCTATTTCATAAAATAGTTAATAATAAAATTCATAGATATAACCACTATAATATTTGATATAGATAAATAAAAAGCTATTGGTGATAGTTTAGTTGCTTTAACTATTTTAGATTTCCTTATCTTAAAAAACTGTAATATATTTTTAATTCCAATTGATAATATTGCTAAAATTACTGTCCATATAGTATAATACACCCCTGTAAATATTAACATATAAAGTATTAATATTAATACTTGTATCCAATAATTGTATTTTAGCTTCTTCTTTAATAATTTAGTATCTAAAAGTAATAAAATTATCATAAAACTTAAATATATAACATATTCATATACATTTGTTTTAATTAGTGTATATGAATATATCATATAAACCAATGAAACAAAAACACCATAAATTAATACAGATTTTTGGATTATTCCTTTTTCTTTTTCAATTCCAGCAAGTATAAATAAACTAGAAAAATATAAAATTGCTATTATAAAATAAGCTATTGTGCTAACATATAAATTATAAACATCTATTTTTAAGGAAATACTAAATAAAACAAATACTAATCCTGTTAATATCTCAAATAAGAAGTAACGTATACCTATTGTTTTTTTACAATATCTACACTTTCCTTTTAAAAATATATAACTAAATACTGGTACTAAATCTAAAGCACCTAATTTATGATTACAATTTGGACAATAAGAATGTTTATGTGTTATATCTTCTTTCTTAGGAAGTCTATATGTAGCAAGTGTAAAAAAGCTACCAAAATATATTCCTAATATAAATATTATAATTAATAGTACAATTTGTAGCATATTTTCCTCTTTTCTCATTCATACTGTTAAACTAAATGGCATATACATAATCTGCATATGCCATTTAGTTGATGATTTATTAATTATTGTGCATAGTTTCTAACATATTGGTCTAAATCATTTACAAGATTTTTTTCTGCATTTGCTGCATTTGTATAGTTTCTAGCAGCATGTTGAGCTGTTTTAAATAATCCATTTTCTCCTAAAGTTAATGAAATTGTTACACCAGCTAATATTAATAATATTATGATTGTAATTACTAATGCTACTAATGTGATACCTTTTTGTCCTTTTAACATAAAAAATTCCTCCTTAAAATATTTTTTCTTTTGATATATCTATATAAATAAATATAACCTATATTATTTGGTTCCAGTTTGTGGTAAGTAATTACCTACTGAATTCGAATTATTTGTGCCTGCTGTATTATTTTTATTTGTATTATTTACAGCAGTATTTCCTTCTGTATTTTGTGAAAAAGGATTTACTTTTCCTTTTTGATAATCTTTTGATTTTTCTGCATTTTTTAAATCTTTACCATCCACTTCATATACTATTTGTGGTTGGTTTTCTTCAGCATCATTTACATTCTTTTCTAATTCTTCTTTAATATTATTTGGTACTTGGTATTGTTCAATTTTAGGTACTATTTTACTGGTTGGTATATAGTCATATAAAAATACTCCTAATACTAAAATAATAGCTAACAATAATAAAAGTACAATTATTATTTCCTTTATAATCGACTTCACCCTAAAAAAGTCCTCCTTTGTTTAATAATTTAAATTCTAATTGTTTGCGCCTCTGTTTGCTCTATCAACTTTAACATTAATTCCTTTAACATTAAAAGTTGCTTGTAAATTTTCTGTATCGTTTGTTGTAGGTACTAATTTAAAAGCTTCAATTCTGAAATTCAATGAAGAATTATTTTCTATTGCTGCTACAAATTCAGATATTGAAACATAACTTCCTGTGATAGTAAAATACATATCATATTCGCCTGATACTCCAGTACCTGCTTGTCTTAATTCATATCTTAAATTAATTCCTTTATCTTTAGCATGATTTCCTATAACTGTTTGTAAATATTCAGTTTCATAGGGTCTTGTTATTCTTGCTTCTTGTATATCTTCATTCGAACTATTTAAAACTTTATCATTATATTCTTCTTTTGCTATTACCAATTGTTTTGCATTTTCATTTAATTCAAGCACGGCTTTTGGCTCATCTACGCTTGTTAATGTACTTACTTTTTCTAATGCACTATCTAACTCGTTATTTTTATTTTTAATTCCGAGTAATAGATAGGATATCAACTCCAAATACATTTATTCCTTTAAATATTACCAAATATCCGACTGCTAATAGTAAAACAATTAATATGGATATTAAAATTTTTCTCATATATCCTATTTTCTCCTTTATCCTATTGGTAGGTCTCCCTCTATTGTTGTTGTTATTGGTCCGTCCTGTGAAGTTTTTTGTCCACTATCTGATACAACATTTATTAGTATATTATAATTTTTAATACTTGCTTTTAAATAACCCAATTGATCATAAGTATTAGCCTGAGCATTTATAACTATTTTTGTACCACTTGTATTTTCAATAGAAGTTATTTGTACTCCTTTTGGTATACTAAACATTATTTGATTTAATAATGTAGGTATTGCATTTTTTACTTTTCTTTTTTCTTCTATAGATGCATTTAAATCTGTTAATCTTTTTGTCATTGTTTCATATTTGCTTCTATTTGCTTTTATTATTGAAGTATCATTGTTTATTGAAGCTATTTGAGCATTTACTTGTTTTGTTGCTGCTTCAATTTCTTCTGCTTTCTTATTCATTGAATTATTCAAGAATATTGATATTCCGCTATAAACTATTATAAGCATTAATATTCCATACGCAATTCTTAGTAAGGTTTGTTCTAGTGCTGTCAACTTGCCCTTTAAATCCATATCAATATTAAAATTTATTTTCTTATTAGTTTTAGAAACTTTTCCTTTTTTAGAGCCACCTATTTCCATTGTTAAGAACTCCGGTATCTTGTCTTTTAAAGTTTCTTTTTTAAAGTTCATTCCTTTTAAACCTTCACCTAATCCTTGTAAAGCTAAAGCTATGGCAGAATTAACTTCTATATAATCTTTTATATTTATTTTACTTACTGAATTTTTTATAAAATATGGTTTTAATATTTCACATTTTATATCTTTTAAGTAATCTTGAAAATAAATATCAATATTATTTATAACTGATGCTGTTCCTGTTAAATATATTTTATCTATTTTATTTAAGCTATTATTCGTAATTTTTCTAACTTCTCCAACTATGTTGTATAATGTAGGCATAATATCATCTAGATAATCATTTTCTTCATATTGTAAATCTTTTCCTTCTTGAGTATATATCGTTGTATTTTTACATATTTCATATGCTTTTAAATATGAATTTTCTTTTGCATTAATTTTTGATAATATTTGACTTGTCCCTTCATCAATTGTTTGTATATCTATTATTTTTTTATCTACTATTGTTGTTATTGTTGTTTTATCTTCAATATTTACAATCATTACATTTTCTTTATCTTTGTAATCTAATAAATTTCCAATAGTAGTTCCCATTGGTGAAGCATAAGTTAATTTATATCCTTCTAATTGTTGTTCTTTTTTAGCTAAATCTGCTTTACTTGCTGAAACGTGTATTGCTTTTACCTTTTCTTTATCTTCTAAATCATTTACTAATACATATCTTGTATCAAAGGCTTCTTTATTTAGTCCTCTGTCATAACATAAAGATTCAAATTCTGTGTTTATTACACTTTGCATATCCTTTTTATTTAGCAAACTGAATAAATAAAAATAATTATAGTTTTCATTCGATAAATTAATGCTTATTGGCACTTTATAACTGTAGGTTTCTTCTATTACTTGTGAAATTGCTTCATTAATTTTATCATAGAATTTAATTCCAAAGGAGTCAATTTTAACGACATCATTGTCTTTAGAAACTTTAGCATATTTAATTACATTATCTTCTATATACAAACCCAAACAAGTTGACATTTTTTTCTCCTTTGTTACTATATTTTATTTTTCATACTTATGTTTTACATTTTTCGAAATTTCATACAAATTGTTTTAAGAAATTTTGACATTTTTTTCATTATTTTTCCATTTTATTATTATATTCATTATTTTATTATTTTTACGCTTAAAGTCAATAGTTTTAACTTAATTGTCACTTAATTGTAATATTATTGTAATACTTGTTTTTTATTAACTTATACGTTTAATTTTACATATAAAAAATCCATCTGTATTTTTATTTGGCAATATTTTTTCTATATTTTTTATTTCATATTTTATAGGTGTTTTAATTTCTTCTTCCTTTAAAAATTCCCTCCACCTGTCTATTATATCTTCATTCTCATTTCTTAATATACTGCAGGTTGAATAAACTATCTCTCCTCCTACTTTTAAATATTTAGCAGAGCTTTTTAATATTTCGAATTGAATTTTTGATATTTCTTCAATATCTTCTTTTTTCCTTTGCCATTTTATATCTGGTTTTCTCTTCATTACTCCAAAACCAAGGCATGGAACATCAATTAAAACTTTATCAAATTTTTGAATAAATTGTTCATTTAAAATGCTAGCATCTTGTTCATAAGTATCTATTATATTTATTCCAAGTCTTTTTGCATTTTCTTCAACAAGGTTAATTCTATGTTTATATATATCGCACGCTATAATTTTTCCAGTATTATTCATCATTTCAGCAAGCTCAGTAGTCTTTCCTCCTGGTGCACTACAAGCATCTAAAATCATTTCACCTTCTTTTGGTGCAAGCATTAATCCGAATTTTTCCTGCTCCAATATCTTGAACAGTAAAAAGTCCTTCCCTAAATATATCTAATTCTCCTATGTTTTTAACATTTTTGATGTGTAGGTAATTTTCAAGCTCAGTTTCTTCATATTCTAGTTTAAGTTCTTCTAGTTTTTTTATGAAGTTCTCTTTGCTTATTTTCAATAAATTTACTCTAATTGTTGTTTTTGGCTTTTCATTAGAATATCTACATATATTTTCTACTTCTTCTACAGAATATTCCTTTAACAATTCTTCTACTAACCACTCAGGCATTGAATAGACTTTTGATATTTTTTCTTCTATATTTTCTATTAAAGAAAGAGCTTCATAGTCTTTCTTTTCAATCTTTCTTAAGATGGCATTTACAAAACTGGTTGACTTGTATGCATATTTTTTTGTAAGCTTAACACTTTCATTTACTGCTGCACTTTTAGGTATTTTATCTAAAAACAAGATTTGATATGCTCCTATCCTTAAAATGTTCAATACCCAATTAGATATTTTCTTTAATTTTATTTTAGAATACTTTTGTAATATAGTATCTATCGTTAGTTTCCAAGTAACTGTCCCATAAACTATTTCAGAAATTAAATTTATATCTTTTTTGTTTAATTTTTGTCTATAATTGTTTAAATATTCATCTAGAACAATATTAGAATATGCTTTTTCTACATCTATTTTGTATAATACTTTTAAAGCAATCTCTCTTGCAAAATCCATTTTACTTTTACCTTTCTATGTTCATTTTGTATATTTCATATATAATTTATAATTTTTAATAGCATTTTTCAAGCTTTTCATAAATTTTTCTTAATTTTTAAATATTATATTAATATAATATTTACGTTGATTTATAACGATACTATCTTTTAGAAAACGGAGGTATGAGCATTATGGACAATGAAACAACAGTTACTGAAAATGTGGTAGAGAATACCACTCCCGAAGATCGTATCGACTTCTACAACTCTCCTGAATTTAGGAAAGCTATGTTGGAAGTCAAATAGCCCAAAACTTGTTTTTTAAGTTTGCTAAAAGGAGCAACCTGTACTTTAGGTCGCTCCTTTACTCTTTAATTTTTATCTTTATACATTTTCAAAATATCTTTTATACTCATTTTAGTACCATAATTAAATATTGCAGATGAATAAATTTTTATTGATATATGCGCTATTACAATTATACTCAATATCATTATTCCTAGAGATATTACAATTTGAATAGGCGTTGCAGTTCCCATCATTATTCTAAATGGCATACTAAATGGTGCTGAAAATGGAAATATTGATGCAAATACATTTATTTCACTGGTAGGATTCATCATTGCAAAATATGACAAATAAAATCCTATTACTGCTAAAATTGCAACTGGCCCATTAGCTGAATTTATATCTTCAGGTTTACTTACAGTTGAACCTGTTAATGCATATAGTAATGAATATATTGCATACCCTAAAATAAAATATATTATTACTGATACAGCAAGCATTGGTGTTATTTTTGATACATCTATTATAGAAGATAATAGGTTAGGATCTAAGAATAAATTACAAGAAATAACACTAACTAATATTATTAAACTAACTTGTAATAAGCCCACTATTCCTATTCCTATAGTTTTTCCAAGTACTATTGTTCTAGGAGTTGTAGATGTTACTAGGGTCTCCATTATTTTTGAGGTTTTTTCTGTTGTAATTGAACTTGAAACTTGATATGCACAAAAATATATTGCATAAAATAACACAATTGATAAGAGCATTATTGCAAATATATTTCCACTTGCTGGGTTCTCATTAGTTTCTGTAACTTCTACATTAAACCCTGTATTTAAACTTGCTAGTTGTTCATTAGTAAGATTTAATTTTCCAATTTGCATATTTGTATATATTTTAGAAAGTGCTTCTACTACATATTGTGGTAGTTCATTCATAGCTATACTATCTATTACATAGTTTATATTTATAGCTCCATTTTCTTTCTTTAATATAAGGCTAGCAAATATTTCTTCATCATCAATTTTTTGTTTTAGCTCTTCTTTTGTTATTTTTACATTTTGTACTTTGAAGTTTGTTCCAAGCTCCATTTTATTTAACGATTCTAAATTTCCTTCAAATATATTATCTTCATCTACTATTAACACTGTATTATTTCCTATATTTTCTGTGTCATCACCTTTTATAGCCTCTAAAATATTAGGTACATTAAATCCTAATACAATTATTAAAAGTATTATTATGTTTGAAATTATAAAAGATTTTCTTTTAATCATTTCTTTTATTGTATAGCTTGCTACTGTCATCAAATCTCTCATTTTATTCACCTACCTTTTCAATAAATATATCTTGCAAGCTTGGTCTTTTTAATTCATATTTTATAATTTTTATATTGTTTAGAGTAAGTGTTTTTAATAGATCACTTGCCTTTTCTTCTCCACTAATATCAATAACATATTCATTATTTTTACTAAAATTAACTGTTAAGCCTGCATTCTCTATGTAGTCATCAATATTTTCTTTTGTACTGATTTCAAGTTTACTAAAGGGATAACTATTTTTTATTTCTTTTAAATTTCCTTTAAGTACTGTCACACCCTTATTTAAAATAACTACATCAGTACAGAATTCTTCTATTTGCGTCATTTGATGTGATGACATAACGATATATTTACCTTTTTTTACAAGTTCTAGAATAACATCTTTCAATATTTGAGAATTTACTGGATCAAGTCCACTAAATGGTTCATCTAAAATAATCAATTCTGGATCATGCATTACTGCTATAATGAATTGTACTTTTTGTTGATTCCCTTTTGATAATTTTTCTGCTGGCATGTCTAAATATTGTTCTACTTCTAGTTTTTTTGCCCAATATTTTACTTTCTCTATTGCCTCAGCTTTTTTCATTCCTTTTAATTTTCCAAAATAAACTAGTTGGTCTATTATTTTTGATTTTGGATAAATTCCTCTTTCTTCTGGCAGATATCCAAAGTTTACATTTTTTCTTGTTACTTCTTTTCCCTTCCAAGTAATCTCACCATTATCTTTTTTTATTATTCCAAGCATCATTCTAATTGTCGTTGTTTTTCCTGCTCCATTTGTTCCAAGTAGTCCGAAGACTCCTGGTGAATCTATGCTAAATGAAATATTATCTACTGCTTTTTTATCTAAAAAACTTTTTGTTACATTTGTTACTTTTAGTCCCAAATTTATCTCCTCCTTTTCCTGCTTATTATAACATAGATATTTTAAGTTTTCATTATTTTAAGTAAATTTATGAATAGTTATATTTTTTACTATTTTTTTAAATTTTGTATAATCTTTAAAATTTTGGAAAATATATTTTTATCTAATTAAAACGGAGGGTGATTATAAATGGCTGTTGAAAAACATTTAAAAGTAACTGGAACATCTACTGTTTCTTGGAAAGACGCTATTGTTCAAACTGTGAATGAAGCATCTAAAACTATTGATTATTTAACTAGTGTTACCGTTCTAGAACAAAAGGCTAAAATAGATGGCAAAAAAATAACAGAATATTCTGTAGATTTAGATCTATCTTTTGTAATTGACAGAGATAGAGATTAGTAAAGGAGGATACTATGAAACCTATTGAAACAAAAAAGGATTATCAAGACTATGTAGACAAGAAGTCGCCTAATTCTCCTATTATAAAAAATTGCTTTAATGCATTTTGGGTTGGCGGACTAATTTGTTCTATTGGTCAAATTATTTTTAATTATTGTAAATTCCGTGGAATGGATGTACAACTTTCTAACACGATAGTTTCTATTATATTAATTGGAATTAGTGCATTTTTAACAGGATTAAACTTATTTAATAAAATTGGCAAATTTGCAGGTGCTGGTTCACTTGTTCCTATCACAGGTTTTGCAAATTCTATAGTTTCACCTGCAATGGAATATAAATCTGAAGGATATGTAATGGGTGTTGGTGGAAAAATGTTTACTGTTGCAGGTCCAGTTTTAGTATTTGGTATATCAGCTTCAATCGTAGTCGGTATTGTGTATTTAATTTTTAATACACAAGCTATAACTCTTGTATAAATTTAAGATTTAGGGAAAGGTGATTTTTAATGCAAAAAATAGGAAAACAAACTATAAAATTTGATACTCCACCAACTATTTTACAAACAGCTTCAATAGTTGGTCCAAAAGAAGCAGAACGGACCTCTTGCAAGTTATTTTGATAATTGTCTAGAGGACGAATTTTGGGGTGAAAAAAGTTGGGAAAAAGCTGAAAGCAAGATAATAAAAGAAACTGTAAATACAGTTATATCAAAATCAGGGCTTGCAAGTGATACTATTGATTATTGTTTTGCTGGAGATTTATTAAATCAATGTATCTCTTCAAGTTTTGGTCTACGTGAATTAAATATTCCATTCTTTGGTATATTTGGTGCTTGTTCTACTTTTGTAGAAGCACTTATGTTAGGTGCAATTTTTACTGAGTCTGGAGCAGCTAACAACACACTTTGTGCTGCATCAAGCCACTTTTGTAGTGCTGAAAAGCAATTTAGATTTCCACTAGAACTTGGAAATCAACGTCCACCTAGTTCACAATGGACAGTAACTGGTTCAGGTGCTGCTATTGTTTCCAAAAATGGTAAAGGTCCTTTTATAACCTGTATTACTCCAGGAAAAATCGTCGATATGGGAATAAAAGATGCAAATAATATGGGGGCGGCTATGGCTCCTGCAGCACTTGACACTTTACTTACTCATTTTAAGGATACTGGTAGAAATCCAAGTTATTATGATGCTATTTTCACTGGTGATTTAGGTTATATTGGAAAAGAAATATTAATAGAACTTGCTGAAACTAAAGGATATAATATTAAATCAAATTACAATGATTGTGGTGTTTTGATTTTCGATAAAGAAAAACAAGATACTCATTCTGGACGGTAGTGGTTGTGCTTGTTGCGGAACAGTCTTTTCTGGATATATTTATAAAATGATGCAACAAAAAAAATATAAAAAAGTACTTTTAATGGCTACTGGAGCTTTAACAAATTCCACAACTAATCAACAAGGTGAATCAATACCTGGAATCGCTCATGCAATAGCTATTGAATTATAAGCTTTAATATATAATATAAAAATAAAGGAGATTACAATTATGGAATTTTTTCGGAAGTATTGATTGGATGCAAATGCTAAGATGTTTCGTTGTAGGTGGACTTATTTGTATAATTGGTCAAATATTAATTGATAAGACAAAATTAACTCCTGCTAGAATTTTAGTTATATTTGTTACAACTGGTGCCATTTTAGGAGGTCTTGGAATTTATCAACATATAGTCGATTTTGCAGGATGTGGTGCAACTGTTCCATTAACTGGTTTCGGTAATGCTCTTGCTAAAGGTGCTATTGAAGAAGTTGGAAAATCTGGACTTGTTGGTGCCTTTATTGGAGGAACTAAAGCAGCTGCAGGAGGTATTGCTGCTGCAATATTCTTTGGCTATATTGCTTCTCTTATTTCTAAACCTAAAATGAAAAAACAATAGGATTGCAAATTGCAATCCTATTACTTTATTATAAATTCAGCATATATCTCCATATTGTCTATTTCTTTCACAAGTCTATATTCTCCGCTTCCTAATTCTCCATAAATTTTTGACCAGTCTACTTTGTAATCATATTCATCATATATTGATGTCCATGCAGTAAGCTCCCAAATTGTTTCATCAGAGATTGGTTTTAAATATTCCCATTTATTACCGTTCCTTTTATCAATTCTATAATACTGTCCAAATAAATAATGTATTTTATTTTTATCTGTAATAATAAATGTTGCACCTTTTTTTGTAATTGTCTCTTCTCTTACTTTTATACTTACATTATTAATACTCTTTTCTTTTAAAGCTTTTTGATAATCTTCTTCGCTCATATTTTCCATATCATTTACTGCATTTAAATTTTTTGTATTATCTATAGGATGTGTCACATTTTCTACATAATTTTGCTCATGTTCTGTTACTATTCCATCAACTAATTTATAATCCCTAGACTCATTATTTTTCCCTATTAAATATCCCATTAATAAAAATACTACTAGTAAAATGATAATTACAATAATGAATATCAACTTGTTTTTTCTTTTCATAAGATTTCTCCTTTTTTCTAATTATAACATAAATTTATTTTATAGTAATAATTTCTTAAATAAATTTCCTCCGGCATAGCCGGAGGTTTTTCCTTTCCGCCTAAAAGGCTTCTTTACTGGCCTCCACTAAAGTGGCCTTTGCGACTGACTTCTGCAATCGTCAGCCGCTACCCCTTAAAGGGGTCAATTTCTTCT
>JAAVZA010000038.1 GCA_022791395.1 Clostridia bacterium | reverse complement strand
TCAAATTGCCAGCCTTCTACTGTTACTATGTTTCCTTCTACTTCCATATTGTTTTGTTTTAATTTATTATCTATATAATCGTTTTCATTATATTCTTGCTTTGTTATTTTATCTCCTTGTAATTCTATTAATACTGCTTCTAGCTTCTCTCTTGCTCCTGCTTGCTTATAATCTTCTCCTGCTTTTTGTGCTGTACTAAATAAGCCATTTTCTCCTAATATTAGATTTATCGTTACTCCTACTAAGATTAAAAGGATTATTATGGTTATTACGAGAGAAATTAGGGTTATTGCGTTTTGGTTTTTTATTTTGTGGGTTGCATAGTATGCAACCCATACAGCGTTATATTCTTCATTATTCACTATTAATTTTTCACTTTTCATTTTCTTTATTTTCTCCTTCCTTTTCTTCTTTTGATAGTATGTAAGCTTGGAAATCTACATTTTTAAGCCACGAATCGACCAAACGAGGTTCTCAAGCTGAGTGCGATTAGGCTCAAACCATCCATATTCATTAAGGTCAAATTAAAGTGCTACCGATGGCACAAGCACTAGGTGAAAGCCCACAACGCTGTCACATGCTCCATTGTTGTGGCTGAACGCAAACAGACCTGCGCGCGAAGTACTGCTATAATGTCCACCACGCACCGTGAATGGATGAGTCGAATCCACAAAGTGAGAGTAGTCTCCATTCCATGAACCATTATCCGTGTTACCTACATTTGATGTTTCCCATATTGCTTCGCCAATTCTAGTTTGATTTGCTGTTTCATTATAATTTATTGTTCTATCACTATCAATTCCTATATATTTACTTTTGTATTGGTTACTTTCTCCTCTTAAGCTTCCTCCATAGCTTTGATAATTGCCTGTTGCTGGTGCTATATATCCTGATGTAAATTCCCATGATCCTCCACTTAAATCATATATTCCATATATGTTACCTGTACTACTTGCTTTCTGTCCTTGTGAGGTTGTCCAACTACCTTCTGCATTTTGTACTGTTAATTGTGCAAGTTTTCTTGATGTATCTTGACCTGCATCATTACTTGACGCACCATATCCAGTTACTGCATATATTGTATTTTCCCCATTTGTTGCTGTATTATCATTTGCATTTATATTATTTATTCTTACTTCTTGCCCATTTATTCCATATTTACTATGTGTTAAATATGCTACTGCTCCCCATTCACTGTTTTTGGTTAGGTGACTATCTATTCTATTTGTTAGTCCATATGGATTACTTGGTGATGTTAAACTTTTACATAAGTCAAATAAATCACTTATTCCTAAATAATTCATACTTGGTCGGTTAGCTTTAAATACTGGGTATTTTATTTTATCTCCTACTGCTCTTGCGCCATAATAGTTTGTTACTTGGTTGTTTACTGTTACACTAACTGTTGAATCTTGTGCAGAAGCTTTATCTCCTGCTGTTCCTGCATATCCTGCTTCGAATTTTGCCATCCAAAAGCCTGTTATTTCGTCATTCCATTCTCCATTTGCATATCCATTGTTTAGTCCACTTGCACTTCCATCTCTAAATGCTGGATGTACTATATATGCTCCTGTTTGACCTTTTTCATCTACATAGTTTACATCTGTTACATCTTTTCCTTTAAAATCTTTGTTTGTATCGTCTTTTAGGAATACTACGTCTATTGTTCCTCCAACTAATTTATCATTTGGATTTTTGTATGTTATTTTGTAGGCATATCTTGGTATCCATACCCATAGGCTTCCATCAGCTGTTTTTGCGTTTGCCCATCTACTTGCATTTACTTTTCCTGCTACTGATGTGTCTATATAGTTATACCAATTTGCATCTTTATCAGATATTGTGTTTAGTGTTCCATCTGCATTTATTGTTACTGGAACAAGTCCTGTTCCTACTGTTAATGGCTTGTTTACTTCCTTTTTGGCATTGTAATCTTGCTCTTTTTCTACTCCTATGTTTTCATTTATTGTATTTCCTATTTGATTTATTAGTCCTAGTTCTCTTTCCTGCTCATTTTGATAGTTTCCTACCACTCTTTTTGCTGTACTAAATAATCCATTTTCTCCTAATACTATATTTATCGTTACTCCCGCTAATATTAATAATATTATTATTGTAATGATAAGAGCTATAAGTGTTATTCCTTTGTTATTTACCATTTCTTTTGTTCTCTCCTTATATTTTCTTTTTATTAAAAGTATATCATTTTTTCTATCAGCTATACCTAAAAAGTCAATTTATGTCTTCATTTTATATTTACTTATATTATTTGTCAAGTATTTATTTAAATTTGTATAAACAAAAAAACAACTTACTTTTGGTTTTCCCCTCAAGTAAATTGTTTTTGTTCACTTTATATTCTAATTATTGTAAAACAATTTGTTATGCTCTTGGATGAGCATGTTTATATATGTTTTTTATACTTTCATCTTGGAATTGCATATATACTTGTGTTGAAGATATATCAGAATGTCCAAGCATTGTTTGAATTGATTTAAGGTCTGCACCATTTTGTAATAGATGTGTTGCAAAAGAATGTCTTAAAACATGTGGTGTAATATCCTTTGTTATATGAGCTTGCTCTTTATAATATTTTACTATTTTCCAGAAACCTTGACGTGTTAATCTCTTTCCATTTGTATTAACAAATAATGCTTTAACATTTTCATCTTTAATTAATATAGGTCTAGAATTTTCAATATATTCAGCTAATGCTTTTAAAGAAAGTGATCCTAGTGGTATATTTCTTTGTCTTGCACCAGTTCTACAAGTTACACTACCTTCTTTTAAATTTACATCATCTATATCTAAAGAGATTATCTCTGTTACTCTCATTCCAGTAGCATAAGCAAATTCAAGCATTGCTTTATCTCTAGTTCCTTTTAGGTCTACATCTTTTGGTTGTTCTAATAATAGTGCAACTTCTTGTGAAGATAAAACACTTGGAGCTTTCTTCTCTACTTTTGGAGATTGAATTTTATCAGTTGGATCTCTTTTTACTTTTTTATTACGTACTAAATATTGGTAAAATGATCTTATTGATGCAACATTTCTTGATATTGTAGAGGTTTTCTTTCCATCCTCTTGTAAGTGTGAAAAATATTTTTTCATATCATCTTCTGTTATTTTTAAGAAATTCAATTTGTTTGAATTTACATAGTTTTCAAATTGTACTAAATCTCTTTTGTATGATTGTAAAGTATTTTCTGATAATTTCTTATCTTCTTTTATAAATTCTAAAAAATTGTTGATTTGTTTTTCCATTTTTATTCCCCTATCCTAAATTAGTTTTATGTCATATTTTTCACAATTTACATAAACACTTATGTTATATCAAATTAATTGAAAAATGTAAAGAGATTTTCTAAAAATTTTTATAAATTTATTTTTATTACAAATATTTTGCACAAATCTGCAATAAGTTTGTAGAAATATATACCTCTATAAATGCTGACACTTCAAGCATTATTAATATAACTCCACAAAAGATAGTGTGACGTGTAATTTCTATTTTTATATTTTCTCTTCTTTTGTCTTTGATAATAGATTTATATAATTTCATTCCACTTACCGCCAAAACAACTATACATGGAATGAATAATATATTTTGAAATAATAGAGATGTTATAATAAATAACATTCCCTTACCGCATACCTAGTGTTGCAATACTAGAAGATAATGTATACCCCAAGCAAAAGCCTTTATAGGCAATCGTACCATAAACAATTGGTATTCCTATAACAGTAGAGCCAACAAACCAAAGAATAAGCGCTAATAAAAAATTAGAAATTAGTGCATCTTTTAAAAGTTCTGCTTTATCTATTTGCATATTATTTCTTAAACTATTTACAAATTCATTAATATACGAACTTATTTCATTAGCCTGCTCTATACCAGAATTATTTACAAAGATAATTCCAAAAACTAATCCAATAAAAAAAACTATTGTTATAATTGCAATTTCTCTTAAATTATTTTTTATATATGTTAATAAAATTTTCTTTATCTTACTATCTTTATTTCTTTTTCCTATGTTTCTCAAACTTTACTACCTCCTATAAATGTTCATTTGCTTATACATAATGTCTATGTAATAAAATTATTTTTAGAACTAGTTTTATGGAAATTTAACGAAAAAAGTGGATGATTAATATCACCCACTAAATATCTATCTTTTTATTGGTGGTGTAGTAGAAGCTATACGTCCATAAACTCCTCCTCCGTCCTTCTTGTATACCTAATTTTCCTTCTCTTGCAAGTATAATGTTGTTCGCTATTTTTTCTCCTACAACTTGTTCAATATCATCTTTAGAAAGTTTATGTAATATATTCATTTCTGTTTCAAAAGTATTTAACAATTTATCTATTGTTTTACCTCCAAGTACTGGTATAAATGTAAGAGGTACTTGATATACATATGGTGGACGATTTTTAGGACTTTTGGTTTCTTTCTTATCCTTAATCATTTCAATTCTATCAAACACTCCCATTGTTATGTTTTTTGAGTCACAATCTGGACAAGTTGTTACTGGTGCATCTCCTGGAACATTTTTCTCACAAGTTTCACAATAAGTTCTATGATATTTTCCTAGTTTTGGATCTAGTCCATAGTTGCAAATTATCCTTCTTCCATCTTCATTTTTTAAAGCCTTTACAATCTCTTTAAAACTTATATCTTCAACTAGTATTTTATTATATTCTCTAGCAATTTTAGGTAATGAATGTGCATCTGAATTTGTTAAAAATGTACGAGTTTCAAGTTCACTTATTTGGTCTGCTAAAAATGTATCTGAACTCAATCCTAATTCTATTGCTATTATCTTATTAAACTTTTCTTTAAATATTTTTTCTAATCTATCTGTACAGTTTCCATAAAAGCTCTTATGTGGTGTAAAAGCATGTGCTGGTATTAAAATACCATTATATTTTTCAACTATATCTATTAAGTAATATGCTGATATATTTGCTCTTTGTGAGCTTAAAGTTATATTACTTATATGTGTACTCATTTCTTTTGAAAAGCCTTTTATATCTTTTAAACTTGGAAAAAAGCATATATTATGGGCACTACCAGTTTTTCCATTATCATTTATTTCAGAGGTCTCAATTTCACTTCCTAACAGAATACAAACTTTATCTTTATAAATAATTCCGCCATCTTTTATTTCGTATGCTTCACCATTTTTTAAAAATTCTTCTATATCCTCAATTACATAAGGAGATGCACAGTCGATAATTCCTACAACATTTATTCCTTTCTTTTCCACACATTCTTTAGCGATATTTTCAAAATTCAAACTTCTTGCCGCTGTTATTTTTATTGGTTTATTACTTTTACTTCTTCCTATGTGTACATGTAAATCTGCAAATATTTCGTACATTATTTATTACCTCTCTTTTTCAAAATTATAGAGGATTAGTTAATAATCCTCTATTTTATTATATCTTTAGAATTTATGCACCTCTATAATTTTCTTCTTCGTTTTGTCTTTTTTCTTCAAAATTAATAATTTCCTTTTCTTTTCTTTTCGTATTAAAATCAATTATATCCTCTTTACTAACCTTAACTGTTTCTTTAAAATCTGTATCTTCTCCTTTGCTCTCTTTTACAACATATTCAATTGGCTCTTTTTTAGCTTTAGAATAAGGAGTTTTTAAATGAACTTTACCTATATTTTTCATGTCTCTTGTATATTGTTGCTGTGCAATTTCAATTCCTTCTCTAATTTCCTCAATCGACAATTTATTAAATTGTTTTTGCTCTTCCGTTATTTTATTAGAATAACCTTCACTCTCAACATGTCTTTGATAATATCCTTCATTTGGATTCCATCCCATTTTACTTCCTCCGTTTCTATACCCCAATTCCCTCTGTAATACTTACAAATTCTTTAAATTTATCAAGATAAATATTATCTTTTCCCTTCATATTTCTAAATTCTAGTAAGACTAATGCTTCATCAACAGGAAATCCTCGTCTTTCTGGTCTATTTAAAAGCATTCCTCCAAAATTATCTACTAATTCTAATATATCACTTTCTTTTTCTCTTGGAGTACTTCCACTATATCTATTTGTCTCTTCACATATTTTACAAAATTTCTTACTAAATCCTAAAGTTGCTAAATACTCAGCTCCATCTTTTGCATATGATTTGATTTTTGATAAATCTTTAGGGTCTTCAGGCTTTTTACATGAACATAATAATGATGCTGTTAAAACTAAATTTTTATCTACGTCTATATTCATATCTTCTATAAACATTCTTGCAAGTTCTGTTTTAAATATAACAGAATTATCAAAAAAAATATTAGTTCGTTTTTTTAAATAATATACAATTTCCATTTTCTTTATATAATCTTCTTCAGACAATATATAATCTGCAAATGTTTCCATATTATCCCCCTAATCTTTTGTTGTTAATACTATATTTCATTTTAATTATATTGTAAAAGAAACCACAATTCAAGCATGTTACAAAAATGTCACAATAATGTAATGCGTTTGAATTATTAAAGGGTTTAACTAATTGTTAAACCCTTTAATAATTTTATTTTAATCCTATTTTTCTTATATCCTCTTCTAATTCTACTAAATCACCATTATTTATAATTATGTAATCTGCTCTATCTTTTATATAATCATCATTTGATTGTATTGCTAACCTTTTTTTAGCCATTTCTTCACTAATATTATCTCTTTTACAAATTCTATTTATTTTGTCTTCTTCTTTTGCAAGTACTCCAACTACTATATCACAAATTTTATCTAAGTTGCTTTCATATAAAAGTGGTGCATCTATTACAATTAATTCTTTGTCCTTTAAATTATTAATATTTTCCTTAATTTCTTTAACTACATATGTAAATGTAAGATTATTTAGTGCATTTCGTTTTTCGTCATCATCATATATTATACTTGCTAATTGTTTTCTTTTAAGTTCTCCACTATTATCAAGTATATCTATTCCAAAATACTCTACTATAGAATTTAAATACATTGTTCCTTTTTTGGTTAATCTTTTTGCAACTTTATCTGCATCTATAATATGTGCAGAATATTTTTCTTCTAATATTGCACATATTGTTGTTTTTCCTGCACCCGAACTTCCTGTAACACCTATAATTCTCATATTTAGATCCTTTCCTATTTTGTTAATTCTTATTTTTATAAATTATATCATATTATATAATATTTTTAAAGCTTTAAATATTCCAACTTTCCTATATACATAATTATTGTAATTTTATGTTAAATAGTGTATAATATACTTATTAACTAGTATAGGAGGATTTTACATGGGAAACGAAGAGCAGTATAGAAACATTCTTATAATGGCTGAGGATTTGGAGATGGATGATTTCTTTATTGACTGTACAAGCAATTTCTTTGTTGACTCTTCTTTTAACCGTAATCAAACCACTGGTATGATTATGCAAGTTATTAGATTAGTCAGTGCATTGGAAACTATGCCTAAAGTCAGACTTCAAAGAATTCTTATCACTATAACACCCAAAGATACAGGTACATCAATCTACAAAATTCAGTCGCCAATTGATGTTCAGCCATTATGCCACATTTTGAAACGTGTCGCAACTCTGTTAGATGACCCTTCTTCAGAAATTAAGTTTTTCTGTCCAAACGATTAATCCTCAACCGTTCAATTCTTTTGAACTACTTCTAGCATTTCTATAGTCCCCTTAAGCACAGCTTTGCTTAAGGGGACTTCTTTTCTATAAAGTACTAATAGCATTTCTTGCCATTTCATCACATCTGTTATTGTATATATTATCAGCATGACCTTTTACTTTAATAAATTCTACATTATGAAGTTTAGTTAACGAATATAACTCTTCCCAAAGTTCTTTATTTTTTACAGGCTCTTTATTAGAGTTCTTCCATCCATTCTTCATCCAACCATAAATCCATTTTTGATTAAAAGCATTTACAACATATGCACTGTCACTATATAGTTTTACCTTACATTTAAATTTCAATAATTTAAGTGCTTCAATAACAGCAGTTAATTCCATCACATTATTTGTAGTATCTTTAAGAGCTCCAGATATTTCTTTAGTATTTCCTTTATACATAAGAACACTTCCCCAACCTCCTGGTCCTGGATTTCCTGAACATGCTCCATCTGTATATATAATAACCTCTTCCATTTTTCCCCCATTCTTGATATTTTTTATCAATTTTATATTGTATTTTACATAAATTTTATCATAATATTTGAAATTTATTATCTTTTATGATATTATATCAGTAAATTGTTTTTAATTGCAATATAGGAGGTAGAATTTATGAATAAAGTACTGGGTATCATTGCTGAATACAATCCATTTCATAATGGTCATTTATACCATTTAAATGAATCAAAAAAAGCTGTAAATGCCGATTATACAGTTGCTATTATTAGTGGTAACTTTGTACAACGTGGCGATACTTCTTTAGTTGATAAATGGTCAAAAGCTGAAATGGCTATAAAAAATGGTGTTGACCTTGTTATTGAATTACCTCTAATATATAGTATATCTAGTGCCGAAAACTTTGCTGAAGGTGCAATTAAAATTCTAAATTCATTAAATATAGTAGATTATCTTTCTTTTGGAAGTGAACTTTGTGATGTACGAATACTAGATGATTTTGCAAAAATTTTATATAATGAACCAAAAGAATTTGTTTCTATTTTAAATCACGAATTAGGAAAAGGAATTTCATATCCTAAAGCAAGAGAAAATGCTTTACTTATGTATTTAAATGATATTAGAAAATATGCAAATGTTTTATCTTGTCCTAATAATATATTAGCAATAGAATATTTAAAAGCTTTAAAAAAATATAAAAGTAATATTATTCCTTTAAGTATTAATAGGAATAAGGTTGATTATAATTCAACAGAAATAGTTGATGGAATGGCTAGTGCAACTGCTATTAGAAAAATTGCTATTACAAATGATGTTTGGAGTTTAAGACGTGCTATGCCAAAAAGCTCTTTTGATATTATGTATGATTCTTTAAGATCTGGTCACACAGTACCTAGTATTACTAAATTCGAAAAAGAAATAATTTATAACTTACGAAAAATGAATATTGCAGAAATAGCTGACCTACCTGATGTATCAGAAGGATTAGAATATTCAATAAAAAATGCTGCTAACTCTTGTAATACCATAGATGAATTAATCAATATTATTAAAAGTAAACGTTATACTACCACAAGACTTAAGCGAATTTTATTATATTGCTTACTAGGAATAACAAAAAAGGATATGCAAAATTCAAGAAAAGCTAATATGCCTTATATACGTGTTCTTGGATTTAATGATAAAGGAAAAGATTTACTTGGTGGGATTAGTCATTCAAATCCTAAACTTGAAATTATAACTTCTGTAAAAAAATATTTAGAGACTTCAAATAATAAAATTAATAGAAATATGTTAGAAAAAGATATTTTTGCTACAAATGTATATACTTTAGGTTATGATTATGACTCAATTAGCAACTTAGATTATACTCATCAAATGATTATTTTATAAATTATATATAAAAAATGCAGGTGACCTTTAATGACATCTGCATTTTATTAAAATAAATAATAATTAATATAAACCTCTATTTAATAATCTTTAATACTTTATATTTAGAATAATTGTTTTTAACATATATTCTACTTAATCCATATAGATTTAATGTATTTGTCTCATTTATTTCATCATTCGTTAAGTTTTGTACAAAACCCGCTTGTTTTAATGCTTCTAATTCTTCATCAGTATATGCTCCATATGGATATGTAAATACTTTAGTTACCTTTTTACCTAAATTTTTCTCGATATTATTATGCGCATACTTTATATGTTCAACCAATTTTTCCTTAGTTTCCTTATTATAAAATATATGAGTTCTACCATGTGAATTTATGCTTACTAGACCACTATTGCTCATTTCTTTTGCTTGCTCCCAATTAAAATATCCTGGTGTTCCAACTAGGTCATCTACTACATATATATTAATTGGAATATTATATTTTTTCACTATTTCAAATGCGTATAAGTAATTTCCAACATATCCATCATCAAAATCAATTAATACTACTTTTTCAGGTAGTGCTTTTTCTCCTTTATCATATGCTATCAAATCATTATAGGAAATAACTGTATATCCATATTCAAGTAAACCTTGTATTTGCTTTTCAAAATTTTCTTTTGTTGTACGCATATATGCTAAACTTCTTTCTGGCCTTTCTTCAGTTATTTCATGATACAATATTATAGGAATTCTTAAATTCTTTTCATTCTTATAATATGTTTTTGTTTTATCTACCACTTTATATTCTCTTGATAATTTAACTTCTAATCCTTGTTTTACATATTTTAGTCCATCATAAATATCATACAAAACATTTCTATTAAAGATATATAGTAGTATAAATATCACAACTGCTATAACAAATAATATTCCTATCCTTATTACAACTTTTTTCCAATTCATTTTTACATCCCCTACTAAATATATAAGTTATTACAATACATTATTTTAGCACAATATTAAATCAAAATGAATATCTTAATTAAATTTTAATAAAATTACAAGATATTTCTATTATTTATAAAAGATAATAAGTATGTGCGAAATTTACACATACTTATTTTTCAATATTTTTAATGATACCATATTGGTTTTTTACTGGGTCTCTAAAAATTTCTATATTAGGTGTAAAGTAAGTAAACACTACAAAACATATTAATATAACCATTAAAATAATAATTGCTATTATATTATTACATTTGAAATTGCTAGTCATAAGTTTATAGGCTAGATATTCTCCTAATATAACGGCAACAAAGAATGATGCTATATCGATAAAAACTATACTTTTTCCTATAATTCCTGTATATGTGTAGAAAAACATAATAACAAATAACATAGATATAATTATTCCTAGTGTCTTTGAACATAAAAAGTTAGGTGTATTTTTTTCTATATAGAAATAGCCAATTATTATAGAAAGTAACATTGGAAAAAACAATAATTTTAAATGTTCCCATACACTTTCATTAATTGCAGAAAATGATGCTATTACCATATTTTCACTAGACAATTCATATGTAAAATGCAGTAGGATTCCTAATATACATACAAAAATAATACTAAATATTTGATATTTTTTTATTTTATCCATATAATCCCTCCACCACTATTTTATGTATTAAATACTTTTTTATTACTTTAGTAAAAATACTACCTAAGTATAATATAATTACTATTATTAAATTTAATATAAATTAGTTTAATAATTGTTTTAAAAAATACATCTCTACAATAATTAAACTTTATTGTAGAGATGTTGTATTTTTATATTATTGAATAACTTTTCTTTAATAGTTCTTCGTATACTATCTGTTATTATTACAATTACATACACTATCACAAACATTATAGTTGTTTACACTATTAAATTCTTTTAAACAACAGGCATCATTTTTATCCATCATTTTACAATCATTCATATAAAATCTTTTCATAGCTAACTTATCTTGTACTCCACGTAATGCTTCACCAAATCTTTGGAAGTGTACTACTTCTCTTTGTCTTAAGAAACGTAGTGGTTCTATTACATCTGGATCATCTTTACATAGGTCTATTAATTTTTCATAAGTTGCTCTTGCTTTTTGCTCTGCTGCTAAATCTTCTTGTAGGTTTGCTATTGGATCTCCCTTTGCTGCTATATATGCTGCTGTAAAAGGAACTCCTGCTGCAGATTGAGGATATACATCTACCCCATGATCTGTGTAATATGCTCCAAGTCCTGCTTTTTCTAATTCTTCTGGACAAACTCCATCAGTTAATTGGTGTACTATTGTTCCTACCATTTCTAAGTGAGCAAGTTCTTCTGTACCTATATCATTTAATATAGCTTTTGCTTTTTCATCTGGCATTCCAAATCTTTGTGATAAATATCTAAGTGATGCAGCAAGTTCTCCATCTGGACCACCATATTGTGAAATGATGAATTTTGCAAGTCTTGGATTTGTACATTTAATCTTAACTGGATATTCTAGTGCTTTTGTATAACTCCACATTAAAAATTCCCCCTTTCCCATGGCCATGGTTCTTCTAGCCATCTCCATTTTTTACATGGATAATCAATTGTTAATGGTCCAAACATCTTTTGATATTTGTCTGCTAACTCTTTTGCTTTTTTTGCATATTCTCTATGCAAACATAAAGCTTTTTCATCATCAGGATGAGTGTCCAAATATAAAGCAAGTTCTATTATAGAAAATTTATATGCTCTTAGTTGCATCATCATTTCTTCTCTTAAGTCATTTTTACAGGCACAACTCATTTCATTATTACCTTCACATGAACATTCACATGAATTACAATGTCTATTTTCCATATTATCTTCTAACATTTGTTACACCCCTCTCCTATTTTATTTGTTTGTCTAATATATTCTATTTCTTCCATTCCTTGACATGGCACATATGGACTTACTAGTTCTGGAAAAATAGTACCCATTTTTAATCCAACACAAGGTTTAAAAGTTTTGTCCATTGTTTGCCATGGTACATAACTTTGCCCAAACATTGGATTAGATGGAAATACTGATTCCTCTTCATCAAATCCACATTCGCAATCACAAGTATCATTGTTCTTTATACAACATTCCATATCATTAGAAACATTATTACAAGCTTTTTCCATAAGATCATCTGTATAATTTGAATAGTTGCTTAAACAACATTTATGACAATTACATCTTCTACGCATTTATATTCCTCCTTTTTGTAGATATACTACATAATATGACAATATATTTAAAATAGTTACTAAAAATTTATAAAGGAATAAGCTATATGCCTATCCCTTTATAAATTTTGACTAATATTCTTTTATTTTACAACTTCACTTATTATTTTAGATAAGTATTTCATACTTGCCAAACACTCTTCCATTGTATTTCCAGTAGCACCCACCTCAATTATTGAAGCTGCTTTAGCTAAATGTTGATTATATCTCGAATTTCTAACTATAATTGGTCTAAAAAGTCCTGGGTATAATTCATTAGCTTTTTCTTGTACTTTTACTGCAAATTTTAGATTTTGTTGCCAATTAAGATGTTGTAATCCCCCACCATCTGTTCCTATAACAAACATCATTTGTGCAGCCATTTCATCACCTATCTTTACACTTGGTGCATAATTTGCATTACTACCGAACAGCATCTCTATGTAAATCAATTATCACTTGTGCATCTTTATTACTATTTAAATTTTTTACTGTAGTAAGAGACCTTCCATATGATCCACTATATGCTGGATAATCATGATAAGTTTGATCATGTATTACATTATATCCATAATTTGTTAAATATTTTTCAAGCTCTGTTCCTACTCTTGCTACTGAATAATTTAAATCTGTTGTCCTATAACTACCTGTCATTTCATAGTTAAACTGTTCACTTGGCGTATAGCTTTCACAGGTATGAGTATGAAAAATTATAATATCTTTCTTGTTTTCTAAAGAAATATTAGGTGTTAATATTTCTTCTGTAATTTCTTTGTCTGACTCATTTTTAACTTTAACGCTTCCAAATACACTATTATATTTAGGAGTTATATTGTTTTCTTTTATTTCTTCGGTTGCAACATTCGTTTTTGCTTCTTCAAGATTATTTGAATTTTTTTCAGTATTAACCTGCGTATGTATCTCTTCATTCTCTTCTCCATCTATAATCAAATTATCCATCATAGGTAATTCTGTACTTAACATTCTTCTTAAATTAGATCCTCTAGAAGTTGCCACTTTTTTAATTTCCCCGAGCATATTCAGCTTCTTTTATTTTAGGTAAAGTATCGTTAATACATCTTACAAAACTCACATTAATTCCTGATCCAGTAAGATTAATTTTTCCTCCTACAAACTTTATAATTCCAAGCACAAATATTAATACTATAGAAATAATAAATAACTTAAATATACTTCTTATATTAATTACAGTAACATTAACCATGTTTTTCTCCTTCGTTTAAAATACTTCTATATTAATTTTATTCTTGTATTTGTATTAATATTCCTATTGTTTTTATTACATCTAAATATACCTATTTAATGAAATTATTATATATAGAAAAAGAAGAGTTACCACTCTTCTTTTTTAAAAATCACGTTCTCTTAATTCTAAATAAATCGGTTTTTCTTCTCTAATCATAGTAGATTTTCCATGTCCTGGATAAACTATTGTATCATCTGGCAATACAAGTAATTTATCAGTTATAGAATTTATTATATCATTTAAACTTCCTGTTGGTAAATCTGTCCTTCCCCAAGTTCCTCGAAACATAGTATCTCCACTAAATAACATCTTTTCTTTTTCACAAAATAAAGATGTACTACCATTTGTATGTCCTGGTGTGTGAATAACATTAAACTCTAATTCACCTAAATGTATTAAATCTCCATCATCAATTCTAGAATCCTCTTCCAATCTTATATCTGGTATACCTATATAGTAATTCAAGGTTATTTGAGAATTTCTTAAATTTTCACTTTCTTTTCTTTCGATTAACACTTTTGCTCCATATTTATTTTGTAAACCGACTACTGCTCCTGTATGGTCTCCATGACAATGTGTTAAATAAATATATTTTAGTTTTGCCTCTAAAATATTTAGCATATCTATTATCTTTTCTTCTTCTCCTGCTGGATCTATCACCATTGTTTCTTTTGTAGCCTCATCAACAATAATATAGCAATTGGTAGGTTCTCCAAGTGGAGTGTCTAACTTCAATCTCTTTAGTATCATATTCTTACTTCCTTATTTTTTTCTTTTTACCTCAAATACACTATCAACTTTTCTTAAAGATTTAAGTGTTTTATTTAAGTCTTCTAAATTTTCTACTTCAATTGTAATTTCTGTCATAACAACTTTTTCTTTGTTAACTTTACTATTAATGGCAACCAATTTTGTTTTTACATCATAAATTGCTTTAATAATATCTGCAAGAAGTCCATTTCTATCATTTGAAAATACTTCTATATCAACATTGTAACTTGATGTTTTTTCATTATACCATTCTACATCAATAATTCTATCTTCTTCTTGTAATAAGTCTTTTATATTAACACAATCTGTAGTATGAATAGACACTCCTCTTCCTTTTGTTATATATCCAATAATATTATCTCCTGGAACGGGATTACAACATTTTGAAAGTTTTACTAAACAATTATCTATTCCTTTTACAATAATTCCACTCTTAGGTAAATTATTTCTTACTTTCTTTTCTTTTGCAAGTTCTTCTATTTTCTTTTCTATTTGGTCATCTTCATTTACTTTTTTATATTCTTCTAGAATTTTTGCAATAATTTTTCCTGCTGTTATTGCACCAAATCCAACAGAAGCATACATGTCATCTATTGAGTTATATTTATATCTATCAAGAGCAGCTTGTACATATTCCATTTTGTGAAGTTCGTTAGATGCCATACCTATTCTTTTTATTTCTTTTTCAATTAATTCTTTTCCCTTTAATATGTTTTCTTCTCTTTGTTCTTTTTTAAACCAGCTTTGAATTTTATTTCTTGCTGAAGTACTTTTAATAAATTTTAACCAGTCTCTACTTGGACCTTTGGCATTATCTGATGTAATAACTTCTACAATATCACCATTTTTTAATTTTGTAATAATTGGCATCATTTTTGAGTTAATTTTACATCCTGTCATCCTATGTCCAACTTGAACATGTATACTATATGCAAAATCTATTGGTGTAGCTCCAGCTGGTAATACTTTAATATCACCTTTTGGAGTAAATACATATACTTCATCTTCAAATAATTCAGTTTTCAATGTGTTTAAAAATTCTTCTGGATCTTGCATTTCTTTTTGCCATTCTAGTGTTTCACGAAGCCAAGCAAGTTTATCCTCTTCTACTTTTACATTTGATTTCTTTCCCATTGCAAAATTTGCTTCTTTATACGCCCAATGTGCAGCAATACCAAATTCTGCAATTCTATGCATGTCCCATGTACGAATTTGTACTTCAAAAGGTGTACCTTTTTCCCCAATTAAAGTAGTGTGTAAGGATTGATACATATTTGGTTTTGGAACTGCTATATAATCTTTAAATCTTCCTGGCATTGGGTTATAAAGCTCGTGGACAACTCCGTAATGCTGCATAACAATCTTTAACAGAATTAACAATAATTCTTAATGCAAATAAATCATAAATTTGATCTAATGTACAATTATCTCTTTTCATTTTTCTATAAATACTATATAAATGTTTTGCTCTTCCTGTGATTTCTGCTTCTATATGTTGAATTTTTAATTGTCTTTTTATTTCTTCTAATATTTTTTCAATAAACGCAAGTCTCTCTTCTCTTTTTCTGTCTAATCCTTCTACAATTTCTCTATATTCTTCAGGATATAAATATTTAAAAGATAAATCCTCCAGTTCCCACTTTAAAGAATACATACCTAGACGATTTGCAAGTGGCGCATATAAATCCATAGTCTCACTAGCATTAGCAATTTGTCTATCTCTTGTCAAATATTTCAGAGTTCTCATATTATGAAGTCTGTCTGCTAATTTTATCAATATTACTCTTATGTCTTTCCCCATTGCTAGAAACATTTTCCTATAATCTTCTACTTGTTGTTCTTTTAAGGTAGTATAATTAAGTTTACCTAGTTTTGTTACACCATTAACCATTTCCGCTATTTCTTCGCTAAACTCTTTAACTAAATCATCATATGTAACATCTGTATCCTCAATTACATCATGCAAAAGTGCAGCACAAATAGTAGCATCATCTAAATTCATACATGCAAGTGTATAAGCTACTTGTATAGGATGAATAATATATGGCTCACCAGATCTTCTTTTTTGATCTCCATGATTTGATATAGCATAGTTATATGCTTTCATTATAATCTTAGTATTGGTTCTCCAATTATTCTTTTTCATTCTTGAAATTATATCATTAATTGTAGCTTGTTCTTCTCCCATAATTACACCACCTATTTATATTGATTTCATAATATCTTTTAAGTTAATTTGAACATTTTCTATTCCATTAAAACTATTTATTTCAAGTACTCCTACAATATCCACTTTATCTCCAATTAAGTATTCATTAGCTAGACTTCCCATATTGAAACCTATAGCGTCGATTATAATATTATCATCACGTAAAGTCAATTTTAAATGTTTTCCTTCTGTTAATGCACGAATTGAATTTATACGTAATCCTTTATATGCAAATAATGGCATTTTATTTCCTTCTCCAAAAGGTTCTAGTCTTTTTAATTCTTTTATAAATTCTATGTTCATGTCTTCTTGTTTCACAATTCCGTCTATATAGATAATAGCTTGAACTTCTTCCAATTTACTTTCTTTAGCAATTTTTTCAAATTCTTTTTTAAAATTTTCAAAATTTTCTTCTTTTAATGTTAGTCCTACTGCCATTTCATGTCCACCATATTTTTCTAAATATTGGCTACACTTACATAATGCATCATGTAAATCAAATCCAGGAATACTTCTTCCGTGATCCTTTTGCGATTCCATCTTCAAAAGATACTAATATGCTTGGTTTAAAATAGTTTTCAGTTATTTTGGAAGACACAATACCAATTACACCATGATGCCATCCTTTAGACCCTACTACAATAGTATTTTTTTCATCTTCTTTATTTTTCTCTATTAATTCTAATGCTTCTTTCACAATGTTTTTTTCTGTATCTTGTCTTGTCTTATTATATTCATTTAATTTCTCTGTTAATTCTTTTACTTCATTTATATTATTGGATAAAAATATATCTAGAGCTTCCGTTTCATGTCCCATTCTTCCACAAGCATTAATTCTAGGTGCAATTCCAAAGGAAATAGTATTTGAATCTATATTTTTATATCCTGTCGCTTCTAATAAATATTTAAGTCCTAAGTTTTTAGTTACATTAACAAGTTTTAATCCAAGTTTTGTAATAACTCTATTTTCATCAATTAATGGAACTATATCTGAAATAGTTCCTACACAAACTAAATCTAAATATTTTAAATATTCTTTTTCTTCTAATCCCAGTCTAAGTCCAAGAGCTTGAATTAATTTGAACACAACTCCAACTCCTGCAAGTTGATTAAATGGATATGTATTATCCTTTCTTTTAGCATCAATAACTGCTAACGCTTTTGGTAACTCTTCTAATGGTTCGTGGTGGTCTGTAATAATGGTTGTTATTCCTAAGGAATTTGCAAATTCAATTTCTTCTGTTGCAGAAATACCACAATCTACCGTTATCATTAATTTATATCCTTTATTATATATCTCTTGTATTGCTTCTTTATTTAATCCATATCCTTCTTCTAATCTATTTGGAATATGACTTTCTACTGGGATTTCTCTCTCACCGTAAAAACTTTTGCAAAACAGAAATACTAGTAATTCCATCCACATCATAATCGCCATAAATCATAATTTTCTCTTTTTTATTCATTGCTTCTATTATACGATTTACTGCAATTTCCATATCTGGCATCAAAAATGGATCATAAAAATCTTCCCTTGTTGGCTCTAAAAATTTTCTAATTTTATCTTCTTGTGTAATTCCTCTATTTACCAAAATAGTTGCAAGTAATCTAGTTACACCAAATTTTTCTTGTATCTCTTCTATTTTTTCTTCATTACAACTATAATATTCCCATTTCTTTTTCATCCTTATTCTCCTAATATACAATTTGTATATAATTGTACACTATTTTAAAAAAATTTAAAAGTGATTTCATTATATTATTTTAAAATATGTAAAAAAAAGCAGAAGGCATTCGCCCCCCGCTTTTTGCATATTCAGTTTTTAGTATTTCTCGCCTATTCGGCTTACCCCTCGCTGACTTCAGCTCCAGTCTGCTCTTCTTTCTGGCTGCTTTCAGCTTCCGTTGTTTCTTCTCCGAACCTCTTCAGTTCTTCAAGCGTCATAGTTGTCACGTTTTCCATACATAAGCCTCCTACTGTTTTGTGGGTACTCCCCAACTTATTTATATTATAGCGTTTTTTACATAATTTGTCAAACTTTTAGTATTTATACAATACTTTTTTACTGTTACATAAAAAAGCCCGAAGACACTGTCTCCAGGCTTTTCGCTTATTTGTTGCTATGCTCAGGCAAAACGCAGCAGTATCTGCGTATCCGTATATTTGTCTCCAACCTCTTCAAGAGCATATACTTCTTTGAGCACTTTGCGTATGTCCTTGATAGTCGGTAAGGGGTTTAAGTTTGGTGTTAATGGCCCCACCGAACACTCCGGCCTACCTCTCAGCCCTGTTATACGGATTATTATTGTCTCTCCATAATCACGTTTTTTGAGTTCTCCCACGGCCGCATACAGTACCCACAAGCAGTTATCCTTCAGCTCTCCATCCGGTAATGCCTGCTTCTCTATTGCCTCTTGCCTTGCTCTTTCTGCATCTTCCCGCAGCATTTCTAATGTTACCTTCTTGTCTTTTTCCATAAAATAAGCCCTCCAATCTTTTTTTTGTAGGTACATCCTAAACTCACCTATATTATAACTCATTTTACATAACTAGTCAAATCTGCCTCTTTAAACTATGTTTATTTAATATTTTTAACAGCATTAAGTACTGTCAAGAACGTTACCCCAGTATCTGCTAATATTGCAAGCCATATTGGTGCTATTCCAAATGCACCCAATATTAATACAATAGCTTTTATAATTAATGAAAATATGATATTAGCTTTTACAACGTTCATAACGCGCCTTGCTGTTTTTATAATACTAGGTATCGTACTTATATTGTTTGAAATTAATATTCCATCTGCTGTTATGCTTGCAATACTAGCGCCTGCTCCCATTGCAATACCAAAACTACTACTTGCAAGCACTGGACTATCATTTATTCCATCACCAACAAAAATAACTTTTTCATCTGTTTTCTTTAATTCTTCAATTACTGTTAATTTATCTTTTGGTAATAAGTTCGCTTTTATTTCATCTACATTTATCCTATTTCCTATATTTTCAGCACTCTTTAAGTTGTCTCCCGTTAACATTATAACTTTTTTAATTTCAATATCTTTTAATTCTTTTACAATATTATTGCTCTCATTTCTTATTTCTTCTGTTAATATAACATATCCTGCTATTTCTTTACCTACACTCAAACAAATTGCATTTTCTGGTATTTCATTATTTATCTTGATTTCATATTGTTCTAATAATTTTCTATTTCCAAACAGTATCTCTCTATCTTCTATCTTTCCATATAATCCATATCCTGCAATTTCTTTATAATCTTCTACTTTCTTTTGTTCTATTTCTTTACTATAATTCTTTATTGCTGTTCCTATTGGGTGATTTGATAATAATTCTAAACTATACATATATGAAAGTATCGTTTCTTTATTATAAGAATTAAAACTTTCTAACGTATCTATTTTCATATTTCCAGTAGTTAATGTTCCTGTTTTATCAAATGCAATAACAGTTGCACCTGCTAAATTTTCAATATGCTTTGTTCCCTTTATAATCATTCCTTTCTTAGATATTTTTCCAAGTCCTGTAAAAAATGATAAAGGAACTGATATTACTAAACTACATGGACACGAAGCTACTAAAAAAATAAGTGCTCTCATAATCCAGTCTTTTACATCTAAATTAAATATAAATGGTATAATAGCAATTAAAACTGCTATTAGAATAACTATTGGTGTGTATATTTTAGAAAATCTTGTTATAAATTTTTCTGTTTTTCCTTTATTATTTGTTGCCTCATATACTAAATCAACAATTTGGGCAGCAGCAGAGTTTTCTGCATCTCGTAATACTTCACATGTAATACTTCCTGTTAAGTTTACTCCACCCGATAATATTTCCATTTCTTTTGATACAAAAACAGGTTTACTTTCTCCTGTAAGACTCGATGAATCTATTTGGGTTTCTCCATAAATAACTTTACAGTCCACAGGTATTTTCTCACCTGGTTTTATTAAAATAATATCACCTATTTTTATTTCTTTTACATCTACCGTTTCTATAACATCCTTTATAACTCTATTTGCTGTATCTGCTTTAATTTTTACAATTTCCTTAATACTTTCATTAGATTTATTAACTGCTCTTTCTTCTAAAAATTCTCCTAATCTAAAAAGTATTATTACTAGCGAGCTTTCTACATATTCTCCTAAACAAAATGCAGCAATTACAGCAATTGTCATTAGTGTATCTTCTTCAAAATCAAGTTTAAATATATTTTTTATTCCATTAAATAATAATTCATATCCTGAAAGCAATATAGATAATAATATAAATATTACTTTAATATTAGAAAATACTGGTATAAAAGACATTCCTAAAAATATTATTGCTATTATATATAAAATAATGTCTAACTTATTTTCTTTTTTCTCGTGTTCATGATGCTCATGATGTTCAATCTGGCAGTGATCGCAATGTTTACATGCCATATTTATTTCCCTCCTCTAATATATGTTCTAAACTCAATGAGATAATCTTTTCAACATGTTCATCTTGTAGGCTATAATAAACTTGTTTTCCTTCTTTTCTATATTTTACAAGTTTAGCATTTCTAAGTAATCCCAATTGATGAGATACAGTTGATTGATTCATTTCTAAAAGCTCGCATAAATCACATACACAAAGTTCTGTATTTAAAATACTACAAATAATTCTAAGTCTTGTATTATCTGCAAATAATTTAAACATATCAGCTAAACTTACAATTTCTTCAATATTTGGTTCTACATTTTTTACTTCATTTATTTTTTTATAGTGTGGGCAATTTTCTCCACACACAAACTCTAGCTCTTTATCCTCCATAAATTACCTCCTTAATATATCATATGCACGTATGTTCATATGTTAATATATTTTATAAAAAAAGTCAATAATTTTTTAATTTTTTATTCCTACAATAAAAATAGAACAATTAATAATTAACTGTTCTATTTTAAATAAATTATTTCATCATTTCAATTTTAAATTTGTATTCATTAACTGGTATACTATCAAAATATATCTTTTCTGGTGCGATATCTTCACCTGTTTTCCATATTAAAGTCACTCCAGACGTTTTTACAGTTTTAAATATTTCCTTATCCCTTAAATTCTTATAATAATCAAACTTAAGCATTTCATTCATATCATAAATTCTTTCTTCTCCATTTTTAAATTTAATATATAACAAAAATCCTTCTAATGCTTTTACCTCTTCTGGCATTGGTTCTATTTGATTATTCATTATTATTCCCCCCATTTTAATTATTTTAGTGGTTCTATTTTAAAAGCTTCTCTTCCCTCTTGAACTATGTGCCACAAACTATTTAATTCTTCCTTATGTATCTCTATCCAAGCCTCTACTAATTTTCTTTGTTTATTTGGTATATTTCCAACAATAAGATTACCTTCTAAATCATATGCTGCATTATTTCCAGAATACTCTACGTGAATATGTGGTAAATGATGTTGTTCATTATCATTAAAAAACATACTTATAACTATACCATAAAATTGCGAAATTGTTGGCAAAAAGTACTACCTCCTTCATTATAACATCAATAATATTATTAATCAATTATTTTGGGAAATTTAAAACTATGAATACAGTTTTATTTTATAGATAAAATAATTGACTATATATTACATCATTTATCGTATATAGTCAATTATTTATAAAAATTTTATTTACTTTTTCTCTTTATTCATCATCATATATAAACAAGGAATTACGAATAGTGTTAGAAGTGTTGCATACACAAGTCCTCCTATTGTTACTATACCTAGTGGTTGTATAATCTCTGTACCAGAGCCTATTCCTAATGCCATTGTTGATAAACCAAGTATTGTTGTTAGAGCTGTCATAAGAATTGGTCTTAATCTTGTTTTTCCTGTTTCTATTAACGCATCTTTTATTTTTAATCCTTTTTCACTTCTCAAATTATTTGCATAATCTATAAATACTATTCCGTTATTTACAACTATTCCTGCAAGCATTAAGAAACCAAGCATTGCAATTAAACTTATTTCACATCCTGTTATAAATAATGCAAATAATCCTCCTGTAAATGCAAGTGGTATTGTAAACATTACTATAAATGGTGATTTTAATGATTGGAACTGTGCCACCATTATTAGATATATAAATACAATTGCAAGTGCAATCATTTTTACTAAATCTTGTAAAGATTGATTAATTGTTTCACTTTCTCCTTGTATTTCCACACTATATCCATCTGGAGCACTATATTCTTTTAGTTTATTTTCTATTTGTCTTCCTACAATTCCAACATTTGCATCTTGTTTTATAGTAGCTGATACTGTAACATATTTTTCTCCATTATCGTGTGAAATTGAACTTAGTCCATCTTTTTCTTCTATACTTGCTATATCCCCAAGTTTAACATCTACTGTTTCATTATTCTTTTTTCCTTCTAATATAATAGAATTTAAATTATCATTTGTAATTCTTTTTTCTTCTGGTTTTACTACTATAATAGGATAATCTTTATTATCTACTGTAATAGTTGTTGCTTCTTGTTCATTTGAAATTTCACTAGATACCTTAGAATAAACTTGTGCAACAGTTAATCCATATTCCATTGCTTTATTCTTATCTACTGTAACCCTCGTTTCTTTTGAAGTTTCGCTTACCCCAGAATCTATTTTATCTATTCCTTCTATTCCCTTTAGTAACCCAGCTACTTCTTTTGCAATTTCTTGTAATTTGTCTGTATCTGTTCCTTTTACTACAATTTGTACACCAGAGGTCATCATAGAAGACATATCCATTTCAGAAGTACTAACAGAAATTTCGCAGTTCATACCATTTGTTAATTCATAAATTTTATTTGCAATTTCAGCATTAGTTCCTTTTCTATCTTCTTTTAAAATAGCATACATACTAATTGAATTACTATTTCCTCCTGAAAGACTTGATATAGAACTCATTGTTCCAGAATCTAGTGCACCAATTTCTTCTATCTCGTCAATAGTTAGTAATTTCTCTATTATTTCATCTGCTATGTTCTTTGTTTCTTCACTTGTAACTTCTTTTGGTGTTTCCATGCTTATAGATATTTGTTCTCCATCAACACTCGGTATAAATGCTGTTCCCATTATTCCTGTAAGCATAAAACTTCCTATAAGTAATATAAGTGCCGTTAGGACTACTATTATTTTATGTTTTAATGCAACTTTAAGTAATTTTTCATATAATGTAATTACTTTATCAAAGAAAATATCTTTCTTTGTTTTGGTTTCTTTAAACATTTTTGAAGCCATTGCTGGTACTAATGTTATTGCCACAATTAAACTTGCAAGCAATGAATAAGCAATAGTTAAGCCCATATCTGTAAATAATTGTCTTGATATACCTTCAATAAATATAATTGGTAAAAATACACATACAGTAGTTAAGGTTGATGATGTAATAGCACCTGCAACACTTGAAGCACCTTTAATGGCTGCTTCTTTCACACTTGCTCCACTGTTACGTAATCTATATATATTTTCTATAACAACAATAGAGTTATCTACAAGCATTCCTACACCTAATGCAAGACCTGATAAAGATATAATATTTACTGTTACTCCTGTAAAATACATAAGTGCTATTGCAAATGTTAAGCTTATTGGTATAGATAGTGCTATTATAAGTGTTGGTTTGTAATCTTTTAAGAATACAAATAAAATTATAACTGCAAGTATTCCTCCATAAACTAAGTTATCTAATACTGAATTTATAATGATGTCTATGTAAACTCCTTGATTCATAAGTGTTGTAAATCTTAAGTTTTCATTTTGTGTTTCCAATTTATCCATTTTATTCTCTATATCTTTACAAACATCTGCTGTTGATGCTGTACTTTGCTTTTGGAAGGTTAAAACAATACCATTATTTCCATTTACTTTAGCATAAATTTCACTTGAATTATCTGTAAATTCTATGTCTGCTAAATCATTTAAAGTAATATTTTCAAGTCCTTCTATGTCAAAAGATAATATTTTTAAGTTCTTAACTTCATCTACATTGTTAAACTTTTCTCCAACTTTAATAATCATTTTATCGTTTGAAGTTTCAATATAGCCTGCTGGCATAGAAAAGTTTTCAGCTTTTAATATGTTAGAAATCATATCAATAGTTATAATACCATCTATTGATGCACTTTTTAGTGCTTGGTCTCTTGCCTGTTCAAATTGTTTAATTCCATTATTTAATTCAGTTTCGCTTGTAGCTAAAGCCTGCTCTGCTTTACTAAGCTCTTTAGTTAAAGTTACTTTTGCCATTTCTAAATCTTTTTCTTGTCTTACAAGATTTTCTTTTTGTTTATTTAATTCTATTTTACCTACAGATATTTGGTTTAGTCCAGAATTTATTTCTTCAAGCTTTGAATTTGTTTCTTTTTTTAATCCTTCTGTTTTTGATATACTACTATTTAATGCCTCTAATTTTATTTTTTGCTCATCAGTTAAATTATTCCCCAATTTAACAAGTTCAGCTTTTTCATTATTTAGTTTATTAAGTAATGTATCCATTCCTTTTATCGTTGTATTTAATGTATCTTTAGCTATTTTTAGTCCTTGCTCTTTTGTTTCAATTTCATTTTTTGCTGATTCTATTTTAGCACTTCCTGCTTTTATAGCACTTAATCCATCTATTAATTTTGCTGTTTGTTCATTAGATTGTTTTTTTAATGTTTCTTTTCCTTCATTTAATTTGCTTTTAGCACTATTTAGTTCAGCTTGTGTTTTAGATAATTTACTATTTACACTATTTAATATTTTTTTATTTATTTCATCTATTTTATCTTGATTTAAATTAACTTTTATTTGCTCTTCTAATAATCCAGTAGCACTTACACTTGCTACTCCATCTATTCTTTCAAGTTCTGGCATTATTTTATTATTCACCAATTCTGTAATTTCTGCATTGTCCATACCTTGAATATCTACTGCTGTAAGCATAATAGGCATCATGTTTGGATTTATTTTAGATACCATTGGTGAGCCTATCATATCATCCTTCCATGCAGCTTTTATTAAATCTAATTTAGAATTTATTTCAATTAATGCAGAATCCATATTTACATCATTTGAAAACTCTAATATAACTACTGAAGAATTTTCACTTGATATAGAAGATACATTTTTTATATTACCTATCGTAGACATAGATTGTTCTAATGGTTTTGTAACAACATTTTCTACTTTTTCAGGACTTGCTCCTACATATGTAGTCATAATAATTGCATATGGCAAATCCATTTTAGGTAATAGATCTGTAGTCATACTCGTAAATGAAATTACTCCTAAAATAATAATTAATATTACTGCAACAAATACAGTAAATGGTTTTTTTACACTATAATTTGAAATCATTTTATTCAACATCCTTTTTTATAAATTTACTTTTCTCGTATTGGTGTAAATACTTTTATATAGTATGGTTGTATATCGCTCAATATGTCTTTAACAAATATTATATTTCCATCTTTTCCTGTTAATTTAATATTTGGAAAAGTTTTTAACATTTTTTCATCTGAAAAATATTTTAATGTAAAGTTTTTTATATCTTCATTTTTGTAAGCCTCTGCACATTCAAATATGTATTCGTCATATGTATCAAGCTCTAAGTTATATTTTGCTACAATTCTTGTAAAGAACATTTTAAGTGCAAAACTACTTACTAAAAAGTCTATAAATAGAAATATAATAATAGTTACACATACTGTCTTTAAAGTTTTTGTTGGCACTTTTTCTTTTATATTATTAATCCATCTATCTATTATAGGATTAAAATGACTCATTAAATAAATTGCTAAAATTCCCCAAAAGAACGAAAATGCAATACATATTCTTCCATTTATATTAAATGCCATTTCCGAATAATCCCACCATTTAATATGGAATATAAATTCTCCAATTAGACTAATTATATATTCTACAAAAGAACCAATAACAAATCCTCCAAAAAACAAAGTATAATTATTTTTATTAAATTTTTTTAATATTGGAATCATAATTACTGCTCCAACACCATAAATAGCACAAAATGGCCCATATAAAAAACTTTGTCTACTCTCTATTACTCCTTTTGTAACAAATCCAAACGCTGTTTCAATAATAAAGCCAACCACACTATAAATAATAAAATATGCAAGCATTCTCCATATACTTATTCCCATAATAGTAAATTTCTTCTTTTCTTTATGTAATTGTTCTTTTTGTTTTACTATATTTTCTACTTCATCTACTTTTTCCATTATTTCTTCCATTTGTTTTCCCCTTTTTACATATTTCCTATTATAGCAATTTTTACACAATATGTAAACCAATTAAAAGTATATTTTTGTGAATTTTTGGTGAATTTTGTATATTAAGAAAATAAAAAATTTGATAGTTGCTCATATGCAACTATCAAACTTTTTATTTTTCCTTTATATAATTCCAAGAATCTCTACACATATCATCTATACCAAGTTTTGCTTTCCATCCTAATTCTTCTTCTGCTTTTTTAGGATCTGCATAACAAGCAGCAATATCTCCTGAACGTCTTGGTGCAATTTTGTATGCAACTTCTTTTTTAGTAGCTTTTTCAAAAGATTTTACCATATCTAGTACACTATATCCATTTCCTGTACCAAGATTATAAATAAATAATCCCTTCCTCTCTTTTTCTAGTTTATCTAAGGCTTTTATATGTCCAATTGCTAAATCTACTACGTGAATATAATCTCTTACCCCTGTTCCATCCTTGGTGTTATAATCATTTCCAAATACTGATAATTCTTTTAGTGTACCCTTTGCAACTCTTACTATGTATGGCATTAAGTTGTTTGGTATTCCTTGTGGTTCTTCTCCAATTAGTCCACTTTGGTGTGCTCCTACTGGATTAAAATATCTTAATATACATATGTTCCAAGTTGGATCTGATGTATAAATATCTTTTAAAATTTGTTCAATAAACAGTTTTGATGTTCCATATGGATTTGTTGTTCCACCAGTTTTACATTCTTCTGTAATTGGTACTTTTTCTGGATCTCCATATACTGTTGCAGAAGAACTAAACACAAACGTTTTTACCTCATATTTTTTCATAGTATCTAGTAATACTAATGCTCCTGAAACATTATTTGTATAATAATCAATCGGTTTTTGAACAGATTCACCAACCGCTTTATATCCTGCAAAATTTAAAACTGCATCAATTTTGTTTTCCTCAAACACTTTTTCTAAAGCTTTTCTATCTAAATAATCTATTTCATAAAACTTAAAATCTTTACCTGTAATTTCTTTGATTTTATCTAATACTTCTGGCTTACTATTTGAAAAATTATCTATTATAACAACATCTTTTCCACTATTCAATAATTCTACTACTGTATGGCTTCCAATATAACCTGCTCCACCTGTAACTAAAACTGACATAACCGTTCCTCCTTCATATTTGCTATTATATATCACCCCTTATTATTTGTAAATGATTTTATAGCTATTTCTTCTAGTAATATTTCTCTCATCTTTATTATGTCTGGGAAAACCACTCTTTTCCCTTTCTTAGTGATTTCTAATACAAGATTCGCTTTTTCTTTTATTTCTTTTTCTAAACTATTTGTTACTTTTACTTTACAATTCTTCCTAACATATACTTCTTCAATATACTTTTCTATTGTTGGAAACATATTTTGTATTAAAAATACTCTTTCTTTGCCACTAACCTTACCAAAAACTAAAGTATCAACTCTTTTATATTTTTTCAATTTTTCTATATATATTTTTTGATATTTTTCTACTTTAGAACTTATTGGTATAAACCATAATAATTCGTTATATTCCTTATCTTTAAAACAATAATAACATGGTCTTTTATTTCCATTATCTTTATTGTTCGATAAATTAGTGTCTTTCATCTTCTCGAAAAAACTGTCTTTTAAAAAATAAAATCTTCCTTCTTCAACCTTCATATTTCTTTTCCTCCTACTTGCTTACAGTTAATATTCAGTCTATAATAATAAATTAGTACGAATGTAGTAATATGTCTTGAACTATAACTGCTTATAAAATAAAAAAATAGAGGGGTTACTATTAAAATATTAGTAACCCCCTATTAAATTTGTTCACCTACGCATTTGTTCTTCGCAAGTAGGGTTGCGAAACCTATTTGTTCACCTACGCATTTGTTCTTCGCAAGTAGGGTTGCGAAACCTATTTGTTAATAGTATGATAACATATGTTTTTGCATATGTCAATTATATTTTATGCACCTTTTCTAAATTTTATGTTGATTATTTGTAAAGTTCTTCATATATCTTGTAATCTCTCAAAATCTTTCTTACATAATTGTTGGTTTCCTTAAAAGGTATATTTTCAATATCACTACCATCTTCTTTTATAATTCCTTGTTCTATCCATCTCTTTACATTACCAATTCCAGCATTATATGCTGTTAATGCTAATAAATAATTATTGTTATATTCTTTCATTAGATTAGAAAAATATTTTGTACCAAGTTGTATATTTAATTCTGGATTATATAACGACTTTTTTTCTATAAAATTAATTTCTAATTTTCTTGCTATTTCTTCTGCTGTTGCATCCATTAATTGCATAAGTCCTATTGCATTACTTGAAGATACTACATTAGGATTAAAATTACTTTCAGCTTTTATTATTGCAAATACAAGGGTTGGATCCACATTATATTCCTTTGCATATTTATATACATATTCCGAATATTTAATTGGATATATCTTCTTTAATACTATATTTTGAATTTTTAATACCCCAAATAGTAGTATTGATATCAATATTATTGCTGTTATTATAATTATAGTTTTTATAATTTTCTTTTGCAAACTTTTCTCTCCTATCTCTATTTTGCTTCATACCAGTTTTTCGCTTCTCCTAATTCCACCTTTAAAGGTATCTTTAGTTTTATTGCATCTTCCATTGAAGTTTTTAAAATTTCTTTCACTTGCTCTTTTTCTTCTATACAAGTATCAATTATTAACTCATCGTGAACTTGTAAAACGAGTTTTGATTTTAATCCCGCTTCTTCTAGTCTTTTAAACACCTGAATCATAGCGATTTTCATAATATCCGCTGCAGTTCCTTGTATTGGAGTATTCATTGCTGCTCTTGCTCCAAATTGTCTCACCATATAATTTGATGATTTTAATTCTGGAATTTGTCTTCTTCTAGAAAATAAAGTTTCTACATATCCCTTTTCTTTTGCATCTTCTACAATTGTATCCATAAATTTCTTAATTCCACTATATTTTTCTAAGTATTGATCTATATATACCTTTGCTTCTTTTCTTGATATACCAAGTTGACCAGAAAGTCCAAAATCACTTATTCCATAAACTATTCCAAAATTAACTGCTTTTGCACTAGCCCTTTGTTCTTTTGTTACCTCTTCTATTGGTACATTTAAAACCTTTGATGCTGCCTGCTTATGAATATCTTCATCCTTCATAAATGCCTCTATCATATGTTCATCACCGGAAATATGAGCAAGTACTCTTAGTTCAATTTGTGAATAATCTGCATCTAAAAATATGCATCTTTCACTTGGTTTAAAGGCTTTTCTTATTTTCTTTCCTGCTTCATTCCTTGTTGGAATATTTTGTAGGTTTGGCTCTGTCGAACTAATTCTACCAGTAGCAGTTACAGTTTGATGAAAATATGAATGAATTTTCCCATCGCTTTCATTAATATATGGAATTAATCCTTCTACATATGTAGAATTTAGTTTTGACATAGCACGATAATCTAATATTTTAGAAACTATTTCGTGTTCATTCTTTATTTTTTCTAGTACATCAACATCTGTTGAATATCCACTTTTGGTTTTTTTTGCATATGGTAGTTTTAATTTATCAAATAAAACTTCACCTAATTGTTTTGGTGAATTTATATTAAATTCTTCGCCTGCTAAGTTATAAATTTCTTTTGTTAATTCTTCTAGTTCTCCTTTTAAAACATTTCCATAACTTATAAGTTCCTCTTTATCTACCTTCATACCAACATATTGCATATCTGCTAATACTTTTACAAGTGGCATTTCTATATTATTAAATAAATCTATAGCACCTTCATTAGTTAACTTTTCTTGTAAAATTTGTTCTAGTTTTGATATAACATAGGCATATATAATACCTTCTTGTTTTTGTTTAGAATTAGAATTGTTTTTCTCGTTCGCTTCAAATAAATTAAGTTGCTCTTTTTCTTCTTTTACTCCATTTTGTTTTAAATATTCTAAAACATCAATTCCAGCATAAGTAATACTAAGCCCATCTAATGGATATTTTGATGATACTGGATTTAATAAATATGCTGCAATCTTTACATCAAATTTAAAATGTTTTGGAGTAATTCCCATTTGCTTTAATATAATATAATCTCTTGATAATTCATATCCAACCAGTTCTTTTTGTTCAAATATTATTTTAAAGAATTTAATAAACTCTTCCCTGTTCTCTTCAAATTCATAATAATATACTATATTATTTAAAAATATACTAATACTTACTATCTGTTCTTTAATAATATATTCTACTTTATCTTTTGCCTCTTTTAAGCCTAGATGATAAACTATCTTTTCTTCTTTTTTTATAAGGTCTATTAAATTTTGTAAATCTTCCTCTGTCTTTATTTCTTTTGTATCAAAATTAGTATTTTGCTCTTCTTTCTTAGTTCCTTCACCTTGTAAAGAAAAACGTTCAATATATCTGTTAAATCTATACTTCTTAAATAATTCTAGTACTTTTTCTTTATCCCATTCGTCTTTTTTCATTTCCTCTAAATTTTCTTCTATTGGAGAATCTATGTTTATTCTTCCAAGTTCTCTTGATAGAAGTGCAAGTTCTTTATTTTCTACTAGTTTTTCTCTTAATTTTCCTTTTATAGTATCTTCTCCAGTTTCTATCTTTTTATATAAATTATCAATATCTGTATATTCCTTAATTAAACCAATAGCTGTTTTTTCGCCTACTCCTGGTACCCCTGGAATATTATCAGAGGTGTCTCCCATTAATCCTTTTACTTGTATAAGTTGATATGGCTCTAGTCCATATTCTTCAATTACTTTTTTCCTATCATAATAATCTGTTTCTGTTTTCCCTGCTTTAGTTCTTGGTATTTCAATTGTTATTTTGTCTGTTGCAAGTTGGAAGTTATCTCTATCTCCAGAAAGAATTGTTACCTCTAATCCATTTTTTTCTCCAAACCTAGATAAAGTTCCAATAATGTCATCACCTTCATAGCCTTCTTTTTCTATAATTTTAATGTTCATTGCTTGTAATATTTCTTTTATTATTGGCATTTGACAAGCTAGTTCTTCTGGCATACCTTTTCTATTAGCTTTATATTCTTTATACATTTCATGTCTTTTAGTTGGTCCTTTTTTATCAAATGCTACCACAATATATTCAGGTTTTAGTTCTTCTTCTGTTTTAAATAAAATACTCAAGAAACCATATACAGCATTTGTATAAGTTCCATCTTCTGTCATTAACATTTTATTTCCCATTATTCCATAAAATGCTCTATTTAAGATACTATTTCCATCAATTAACAATATTCTTCCCATGAACTCTTAAACTCCTTTATTTTAATTCGTATATCACAAATCTTCCTAAATAACCTATATATTTTACAGTTGAAAATATATCATTTTCTAATAAATCGCCTATCATTTGGTTTTGGTATCTACAATGCATCATAACAAAAACCCCATTATCACTTTTTACATCTTTTAGTATGTTTTTTACATTATTTGGCGAAAATTTTTCTTTTGACATTATATATGTTCTATCTACTTTTGTAAGTGCTTCATAACATTCCATAGTTTTATTATATTGTGCAGAAAAATCCTCATATATATACACCATAGGTTTGTTATTTATATCACTTTCTAAATATTCCAGTGCTTTACCTTGTCCTTTATATGTGTATGAATTATTTGAAAGTTTTGGTATTACCGATATTGCAAAACTTATTGATACTATTAGTAAGATTAAGAATGTCTCTTCTGGTTTCATTATATCCTTTAGTATATCATAAATCATATAAATTAGTGAACAAAATATAAGTGGTATTACAGGCATCAAATATCTTAAATCTATATATGGTGAACACATTATAGAAAACACTAAATATATTGCCATAGGTATTGATACATACTCTATAGTATTACTTAGCTTGTTTTCTCCGAGTTTGTTTCTTTTTTGTTAATATCCATAACATACAAAGTATAACTGCAAACAATATAACTATATATCCATATCCATTAAATATTTCTGTATTTATTAAACTAAAATTTTCTTTTATTCTAAGTATTATAGTAGAAAAATTAAATAAATTACTTGTAACTTCTTGTCCTCTATAGCTAAAGAATATATGGGTTATTGAATATGGAAATATTAATATTCCCGTTATTGCAGAAGCCATAAAAGTAGAAATATATATAATCATACTTTTATATTCTTTTTGTTTTATATATCTTATCATATACATTATAAATAATATAGCTACAATTATTAAATAGTAATAATGCGTTAAAAAACCTAAAATCACTATAAAATATAATGGTATAATATCTTTATAATTTAACTCTTTGGTATTTCTTTTTCGTATGTGCCAATAAACTAACATAAGTATATTTAAAACCAGTAATTCATACATTCTCACATATATTACTGTTTCTATAATTGCTAAAGAAAATCCTGATACAAAACATACTAGTAATGCGTAATACGAATTTTTAAATATTTCTTTTGCTATTAGAAATAAAAATATACTTGCAATTATAAAAATTATAATATTTAGGATTGTTCCAGGCCATATAGAAAATTCGTTTATATTAAAATTGCACATTATGCGTAATAGTAGATAATATAGTGGTGGATGTACATCTTCTATTTGATTATTATATACACTACTAAAATCATATTTTTCATTTTCATTTATTACTAAATAGTCTTTATAATATTCCTTATCATGCCAATTATCCAAAAAGTCCTCGTTTTCATATATAAATGCTCTTTTATATCCCATTAAACCATGTGAATAATATTCATCTATATGATAATACTCTCTTTTGCTTGTAGCATATGTAACCATTAATATTTGTGTAAATATTATAAGTATAAATAATAGTATTACAATTATTTTTTCTTGTTTTATTTTTTTCATTTTTTCTCCTAGTTTAGCTCTTCTATTTTATATACATTATACCCTTCATAGCTATAACTTGCATCAATACCCTTCATATAAACAACTCTATCGTCTGTTTGATTAGTTAATGCATTTTTCAATAAAATTTTTATTTCTGTATCTTTTATAGGACTTCTCTCCATTGCTAATAAATAATCTTTTTTATCAACTTTGCTCCAATCTATTACCATATTAAGCTCTTTTTTTAAAATTAAATCTAACCATATTCTTGTACTTCTACCATTTCCTTCTCTAAATGGATGTGCTATATTCATTTCTATATATTTTTCTATTATCTCATCGAAATTATTTTGTGGCATTTTATCTATTTTTTCTAGTGCTTCTTCAAGGTACATACTAGAAGCAAATCTAAAATTGCTTTTGGAAATATTCTCTTTTCTAATCTTTCCTGCAAATTCATAAACATCTTCAAAAAGAAACTTATGAATTTGTGATAATCCTCTAAAAGTTCCTACTTCAAAAGAATCTAAAATTTTTCTTTCAAATAATTCTAATGCTTTCTTTTTAGTTATTCTCTCTTCTTCTTTTGCAAGTTCAAATTCATTATCTATTTCTAACTTATTTTTTAATACCATCTCTTCTCTCCTTTATGTATAATTGTTTATCTTTTTGTTTTCTTTCACATAACACCTTAGAAATCACCATTGCAACTAGTAAAATTATTGGATATATTGCTCCAAACATATAGTGTTCATATGCCACAAAGTATATTGTATTACTAAGTTCTGCAAGTATTGTAATACTTGCTAACCATTTTATATTTTTTGAGTCTTCCCACAGCATTGTAGGTAATAACCAAAGTGTATACCAACTTTGAAAATTAGTTATTACCCCAAATAAGAATAATACTAATAATCCATTATATTTTCTAATATATGTGCTAAATATATATTGCTTTTTTGTAAATAACAGTTTTATTATATTAATTAGGTATATTACTATAAATGCTAACATACACCCTTTTGATACAGCTAATCCTAAGTTAAAATCTTTTAATACAAGTGGTGTAAATATTGAATTTACAAATTTTCCTTGTTGTGTCATTATTCCATTTAAGAAATCAAAATCCCTCATATATACCGAATAACAAAGTGCTAATACTACAATAAATAGTATAGCCCACAAGAAAGAATATAATATCTTTTTAAATAAATTTTCTTTTCTATAATGATATAGAATTATAAATGGTATCAGCAATATTGCAACATATTTTACTGCTGAAGCTAGCGCAAATGATATTACAGTTAGTGCTAAATTTTTCTTTTTTATAAAGAAATATAATCCAAGTAAAATTAGAAAAATAAGCACTAATTCATTATGTACGTTCGCTAAACCATCAAATAGTATTAATGGATTTATTCCATATAACAGTGCAAATATATTTCGTTTGTTGGTTATTTTATATATTAAGTATGTATTTATTAAGTGTAATCCTAGATTAAATAGTTTATATATAAATAATGCTAAAAATAGATTTCCCATAGATAGACCACTTAAGATTTTACATATTAATGGCCATGCTGGTCCATATACTATTGTTTGTCCACTCCAAATTCCTTTCATTTTAAGTAGCATATCATCATTTGCAGCTTCTTCACTTTCTGCCATTACCTCATTTACAGAAGTATAGTATGGATTTACTTTGTAATGTGCCTCACTCCATCCAGTTCCAATATAATAGAATACGTCTGTGCTAGTTAGTGGTAGCATAATAAAAAATAATAAAGATACAATTGTAACAAATATCGCTACTTTTTTACCACTTGTAAATTCTCTTTTATAATTCTTTATAATTTTATAATATACAAAAGCTAATGCTACAAATATTCCAACAAAAAATATTGTTCCAATTACCTTTCCTGGTGTAATTCCCCAAGTAGAATAGGTAAAGAAAAATGTAAAACTAGAAACTAAGTCTATTATTTTTCTTCCTTGTAATAAATATACAACAGACGGACTAATAAAAGCCACTGATAATAATATAAATATGATTTTCCAATTAATCTCTTTTTTCTTTTCCATAACATACCTCTTTATCTTTTTCTATTTTCTTACTATATCTATCTTCTTCTGAAAAAACACACCCACAATATTTTTGCATATATAATCCACGTTCTCGTGCAATTTTTTGTCCTTCTCTAAATCCTACTCTAAAATCTCTATATACGAATTCGATTTCATATTCTTTTGAAAGATTTTCACATACTTCTTTTAATACTTCATGTTTTTGATATGGACTTACTAATAATGTTGTTGTAAACGCATCATAGCCATGTTCTTTTGCATATTTCACTGTTTTCTCTAAACGAACTCTATAGCAGTAATTTGCACATCTATTTTTCAAATCACCTATTACATTTTTACAAAACTCGTCTAATCCATATTCTTCTTCAAATATTGCTTTAACATTAATACTTTTAGCATATTCTTTTAAGCAATCCCTTCTTGCACTATATTCAGTATATGGATGTATATTAGGATTATACCAATATAGCACCGGTTCAATTCCTTCTTTTCTTAAAGTATCTATACAATAAACACTGCATGGCGCACAACAGGTATGCATTAATAAGTTCATTTTTGTTTCCTCTTTTCATTTTTATATTTTATTAAATTTGTTCCGCTTCAATATTTTTATTAGTAGATAATTGTTCTTGCCTAGCTTCAATTTTTACCAATGTATGTACATTGTTCAAAATACTATTATATTTACTATAAATATTAGTTAAATTTCTAATTGCTTGATCTTGTGTTTGTCCATTTTGACTAGATTGTGCTGCTAATTGTAATTCATTTTCTATTATTTGTGTTTCATTATTTAAAGCTTCTGTTTGCCTCCTATTATGAAACAAATTAAATATTTTACTTATTTTACTTGGTATCTGTAAACCTTGATTTTGAATATTCAAGGTGCTTAATACTGTTTCTTGTATACTTTCTTGTGTTGGTAAATTTCCAAATATACTTCTTATTGCTCTCTCAATTTGCAACATTTCTTCTGTTAACACTCCTCCATTATATTGATATGCACATTCATATATTTCATATAGCATTTCTTTTTCACTATTTTGTAGATTTGCACCATCTCTAACAAAAGCTGCATAATTCATTTTTGTTTCTATATTTCTAACCTTTGCTTGTTTTAACTTTGTACTACCAAATATTTTACTTAAAAATGTAGCTTTATTAGATAATACCACTTCTTTTTCAGAGTTTAACCTATATATCTTCGCTCTATATATCATTTCTTGAATTTTTCTATTTAGATTAATTTTTATATCCAACATAGAATTTTCATCATATTCTTGTATAAAACTAGAAATTCCACTTATCGCTTGTTTTGCATTTCCATATCTTTTTGCTAATTCCCCTAATAATTCAAATTCTATATTAGGATCATTTGCTGTAATCTTCTTTTTTAATTCTTCACCTATTTGTTCTACTCTATCATTAAGTTCATATTCTAGCTCTTGTGAATTAAAGGTCTGTATTCCTAAAGTATTTGATATATCTCTATATTTATGTATATGTTGTATAATATTCGCTACATTATTTATTAAGCTTTGTCTAATAAAAGTAGTATCTTGATTTGTTATGCCTTTAAGTTGTTCTATTTTTATATATAGCTGTTTTAATAATATTTGTTCCGCTTCCTGTTTCTTTTGTATTCTTGGAGCCTCATGCGCACTTCTAGTTTCTTGAGTTTGTTTTACTGATTGTTTTTCCTCTTGTTCTTTAGTTTCGTTTCTTTGCATATCTATATATATTTCTCTTTGCCTACAAAGCCCTTTTAGCATTTTAATAAAATTGGTTCTATAATTAGATATACTTTCTTTAACAATTATATATTCTTCTAAAATTTTATCTTTATCTTGATTAATTAGCTTTCTTTCTTCAAGATTCATTGGATTTAACTGTGATAATCTTTCATATTCAGATTTTAAAGCCTCACATTTCCTTGCTGCTTCTATTATTTGTTCATATCCATCTATGCAATCTTTTCTTAGTTGGGTTATTGTTTCTTCACTAAGTTCTGGTAATTCTCCTCTTTCTAATATTACATTGTAATATTTAGTATGTTCCCACTCACTAACAAATTGTATATCTTTTACTTTTGAAAATGGTAATATTAATACTTCTTTTTCATTATCAAGATTATCTTCTTTTTGTTTTTCTATATAACAATGTGGTAAATCTCCAATCGTTTCAATTTTCATTATTACTGCATTATTATAATCAGCGCAAAACCTCTTAGCTATATCTTCATCAAGAGTAGTTGATAATGCACCTGAAATTTCATCCCCTGATTTGATATTTTTCACTTCATCTGTTGTCGTTCCTCGAATTAGTCTACTATTCCCCGTTTTTCCATCTCTATAAATCAAGCCGTAAATATTAACAAAGTCTTTTATCAAATCCTGTATTTCAGCTTTTGAAGATTTCATATTCCAGCCCTCGTTATGCATTTTTGCTATTCTTTCAAAATCTAAATCTCCTAATACATTAATTTTTGCATGTAAAGGTCCAGAATATCTCTGTAATGACTGTATTTCTTCATCATTACTTGGTAATCTATCTATATAATTTGAACCTCTTTTTCCTTCGTTTTTCATAAGTACTCCTCTAAGTAATTTATTGTTTACATTTCACAATTCCACCAGAATTGTTTTCAAAAACGATATCTCCTAGTTCATGTATTCTTTGTTTTAATGCTTTATAGTAATCTGTTCTATTAAAATAAATTATATAATCAGCATCTTCTATATCATTTTTCGCATTTACCATTTTAATTGTAAGTCCATACTGCCCTTTTCTTGTATAATCTTTAAATTTATCATTTAAATATCCTGTCAATGTATAAGCCCAGTATCCCTGTTCCATATCTCCTATTATCTCTACTTTATTATTGTAATCAATATTATCTTTTAAATATTTTAGCAATTCTAACTCTTCATTATAAAAATCCGTTTTCTTATATCTCAATATTGTTTTATTTGCACCAAATACCTCTACCACTGTTGTTAATCTTTCATTTGGATTTAATTCTTGGTTTTCTAGCGTGGTATCCACAAATAATAAGTTTAGTACTATTAGTATAATATAGAAACCTACTATTCCAAAAGAAACTTTAGGATATTTCTTATATATTTCCACTAATCCCTTGTAATTTAAATAGAATAGAATAAACCATAATGCAAAATAATTCTTGCTTAGATAATATATTGATACTTTTCCAAATGTAAAGCCAAATAGTAATAGTTCTATAAATGCTATACAAAATATTATATTCATTCCAGCAAATTTATTATCTTTCCATTTTTTTATTATTAAATATATAGGAATTGGTAGCAATAATAACATATTAGAATATAAATTAACATATATGTATCCATATGTTGAAAGTCCTTTACCTACTATATGTGATGAATAGTTAAGCATTGTTTGTGTGTTTATATTTTGATTAATTATTACACCATATATTTCTGGTGCTAAATGATATATAAATCCTAAGCCAAATGGTATTAATAAGGTAGTAATTAGCAAAACAATATTCTTTTTCGTAAATATGCTTTTATCTTTTTCATAACTATGGATACAAAAATATAACCATAATGCAGGATATAAAAATGGTACAAACATATAATATGCACTAAATACTCCAAAATTTAGTAATGTAAATATTAATATATTGTACGAAAGCTTTAATTGTTGATTTTTAAAATAATATACCATATCAAATATTAAACATATAAGAAGAATTCCCATACTTAAATATTCAAATCCGAATAAAAAACTATTTAATGGGTATCCCATTGTATATATTAAACTAACTACAAATGCCAAAAAACGTGTTTTTTTATCTATTGCAAATGTAGATATTGTTGTATACATTGATGAGGCAGTTATAAATAATACAAATATTCCAAAGCCTATAAATATATTGTAGTTATAAAAGGAATCTATAATTCCATCTAGGCACTTCATTATTAATCCTGAATTAACATATGAAACTGTTTTTCTTGTGGCAAAACTACCATAAACTTCATCTTTATCTGTTATTAGTAATGAATCGTTTTCAGCAAACATATCTGAGGTTAAATAATGTACTGATGGATCTCCTGTTTCATATTTTATATTAAATGGAAAACCGAAATTTAGATATGATACTATTAGTACTGCAATTCCTAATATTGCTATATATAGTATATCTATCTTTCTTATTTCAAATCTTTGTATTTGCTTTTTCCATAACATTATAGCAATAAGAATTATTGAAAATACAATATTGATTATTGATAAACTCGTTAATGTCACTGGTATCAAAAAGAAGGTAAGTACATAACTTATAAATGTATTATAGCAAAACATTATTCCTATAGTTATATTTATAAAGCTAAGTATGTTTAGCTTTTTATCTGTTTTTTTAATAAGTATAAAGCTTATTATTAAGATAATTAATGACAAAATATAAATTATTTGCATTCTTATTCTCCTTTTATTTCATTTTGTAATTTATTGTGCTATTCCTAAATGTGTATATGCTTCTGGCATAACAATTCTTCCTCTTGGTGTACGTGTTAAAAATCCTATTTGAATTAAATATGGTTCATATACATCTTCTATTGTTTCTACTTCTTCTCCTATTGTTACAGCCAAGGTCTCTAATCCTACTGGTCCACCTTTATATTGTTCAATAATAGTTTTTAACATTTTTCTATCTATTTCATCTAGACCTAATTCATCTATTTCTAATTTGCTTAAAGCAATTTTTGCTATTTCTAATGTAATTTTTCCATCTCCTAAAACTGCTGCATAATCCCTAACTCTTTTTAATATTCTATTTGCTATTCTTGGTGTTCCTCTAGAACGCCTTGCCATTTCATTTGCAGCTTTTTCCTCTAGTTCTACACCTAAAATTGTAGCAGATCTTTTTATTATAAGCTCTAGTTGTTCTGGTGTATAAAGTTCAAGTCTTGATACAATTCCAAATCTATCTCTTAATGGTGTTGTAAGTGAACCTGCTTTTGTTGTTGCTCCTATTAAAGTAAATTTAGGAAGGTCTAATCTTATAGATCTTGCACTTGGTCCTTTTCCTATGATTATGTCTAAACTAAAATCCTCTAATGCTGGATACAATATTTCTTCTACCGTTTTATTTAATCTATGTATTTCATCTATAAAAAGCACATCACACTCTGTAAGATTTGTAAGTATTGCTGCCAAATCTCCTGGTTTTTCAATTGCTGGTCCTGAGGTTATTTTAATATTAGAATTCATTTCATTTGCCATTATGTTAGATAATGTTGTTTTTCCAAGTCCTGGAGGTCCATATAATAAAACATGGTCAAGAGGCTCGCCTCTTTTTTTGGCTGCCTCTATATATATTTTCATACTTTCTTTTACTTTATCTTGTCCAATATATTCTTTTAATACTTTTGGCCTTAAAGAATTTTCTAGTCTTTCTTCTTCCCCCGATTCTAATTCTGGACTGGTTATATTTTCATATTCCATATATATTTACCTTTCTTTGTAATAATTATACTTTTATTTTTCTATAACAACATTATAACCAATAAATAAACCTGTTTCTATTACTCCTACTATACTTTTTAATTTTTTTTCTAAAGTTTCATCTACATTTCTAAAAACTGCATCTAAAATAACATTTCCTGCTTCTGTTATAACTGGTCCATCTTTTCCTTTTGCTAGTCTTAATGTAATAGATTCAGCTCCCATATCTAGAATTGCTTGTCTTACATAGTTTATTGCTCTAGGCGTAACTTCAACTGGTATTGGAAATTTATCACATATATTTTTTACAAATTTTGACTCATCCACTAAAATATATGTAACACTTGAATTAACAATGTTTAATTTTTCTCTATACATTGCAGCTCCTCTACCTTTTACTAGCCAGTTTTTATCGTTTACTTCATCAGCACCATCAAAACTCCAATCAGGTTTTTTATCCATTAAACTTACCGTTGGTATTCCTAATTCATTACATAACAAATTAATTTCATATGATGTTGGAATTGCAGTTATGTGTAAATTTTCTTCTTTCATTTTTTTAGCTATTTCTTTTGTTGCAACAAAAGATGTAGAGCCCGATCCAACACCTATGCAATCTCCATCTTTTACTTTTTCTACAATTTTTTTGGCAATTCTTAGTTTCTCCTCATAATTAGAAATTTCTCCATTCCATTCCATTTTTTGTACTGTTTCTTTGTTCCAATCCATACTAATTCTCTCCTTTTAATATTTTAATTTTTTTCTATAATTGTTGGTAATTGTGCATATGTATCTGTTGATAATAATTGTTTTGATATAACCTTACCATTCAATTTTAAAATTCTATATGCTTTAGATTTATATCCAGGATGACCCTTTTGTACTGTTCTTGTTGTTCCTGCTGGAAGTGAAGTATTGGTTCTATATTCTGTTTTCATTGAAATAGTCTGTAAGGTTACAGATTGAATTGTAACATCATATTCAACCTCTTCTTTACATCCATATATGTCCACCTTAATTTTTCCACCCGTTACAGTTGAAACAATTTTTATTGGATATTTTCTAGAATTTTTAAATATAAACTCTGGTCCTCCCCAGGATACTGTTGCATCTGTACTTAGTGGAACATATCCCGTTGCAAATCTGTGATTTGATCTTTTTATAATTTCTAAATTTGCACGTAATGCTGTATTATATAAAGTTGATGATACTTGGCATATTCCCCCTCCTATATCGTTTACAACTTTACCTCCTACATACACTGGTGCTGACTTATATCCTTTAGCTTGAGTTCTTTGTCCTACTACTTTATTATATGAGAATTCTTCTCCTGGCATTAGTACAACTCCGTTTATTTTGTTTGAAGAAAGTTTTATATTAGTAGTTCTATTAACATTTGAAGTTGAAAATGAAGTAGTATATGTTGCGAGTAAATCTGGAAATGCCTCAGTTCCTATCTTATTTGTAGTTATATTTGGCGTTGTTATTTTAAGTGGTATTTTTACTATATCCTCATTATTATTTAATAATAATTTTGCTTCTTCTATACTTACATTAAAATCTACTCCAATAACATGTGGATATATTGTAAATGGATCTTTTTTATAGTATGCATCTTTTGGTTCTTTATAAATTTCTGTATAAATTTTTTCTATATCTATTTCATCAGGTGCTTTTATAAAAACAGGAATATTGATTTCTTCTTTCTCTATTTTAAAATTAGTAATGTCGTTTAATATTAATTTTTCTAATTCTTCTGTATTTACTGCATATCCAGATTTCCCTTTAGTTATAACTAAATCATTACCCTCTATAATATATGAGCTATTTACAACTTTATCTGGAATGTTTTCAGCAGTTTCATTTATAATTTTCATTAACGCTTCTTTGTTATATGTAAATGAAGAATTTATATTTGCTTTTCCTAAATAAGTATTAATAATAGCATAATTATCTTTTAAGACTTTTCCGCTCCTTCCTATTTTATAAGCTATTTCTATTGCCTCGTCTATTCCAAATTTAGCTTCTATTTCTTCAAGATTAAATTCATTTGAATACTCATTTTGCTTCAATATAATATTTTTACTTAATTTGTTTTGATATATTCCGCATCAATTTTTCTTTTGCCTCTTCAATATTAAGTTCTGATACATCTATATCATTTATATAAACTCCATTTACTATTTTATCACTATTTCTATTTATCAATGCAAATACTGTAGAAAATACTATTAATCCTATAAATAGTAAAATAGAAATAACAGTTATTGCAATAGTATATTTATGTAAAAAGTCTACCTTGGTTTTTTTATTAATTTTACTTGTTTCATTTTCAGGTTCATCTATTTTTTCCATTGTTTTTTCTGTCTGTTCTAATATAGTAACATTATCTGTTTTGTTGTTTTCTTCTTTGTCTTCAACCTTTAATTTATTTTCTTCAAGTTCTTCTATTATTTTTTCTTCTTCACCTTTGTTTAAATCTTGGTTTAAAATTTCTTTTATCTCACTCAAAATTTTACTCCTCTAAAATCAAAATAAATCGCACTATAATTATATTCATAGTACGATTTATATATTATCATATAAATAAAAAACTAACAACATTTTTTACCAATTTTTGACTTGTTTTGTATAAAAATTTTGATAAACAATTTATTCAAATATTTCTTCAAATTCTTCGGCTGTTACTGTTTCTTTTTCTAGTAATAATTCTGCTAGAATTTGTAACTTGTCTGTATTTTTTGAAAGTATGCTTATTGCTGCTTTATAAGCATTATCTATTAAGGTTTTTACCTCTATTCCTATTACATCTTCTATGTTTTGTCCAAAAATAGCTAAGTTATCTTTATCTTCTAAAGAGATTGGTCCCAACTTTTCACTCATTCCATATGCAACTACCATATCTCTTGCAATTTCTGTCGCCACTTGTATATCATTTCTCGCACCTGTTGAAATATCGTCTAAGGCTATTTTTTCTGCAGCTCGTCCTCCAAGTAAACCTACTAGTCTTTCTTCTAATTCTGTTTTTGACCTATAGAATTTATCTTCATTTGTTTTATACATTGTATATCCACCTGCTACCCCTCTTGGTATTATTGATATTTCTTTTAGTGGATCACAATTATTTAAAAATCTTCCTACTATCGCATGTCCTGCTTCATGATAAGCAGTCAGTCTTTTTTCTTTATCAGATATTACTCTAGTCTTTTTTTGTATTCCTACTGAAACCTTCTTTACAGCTTCTTCTATATCCTCTTGTTTAATGCTTGAATGTTTATTTATAGTTGCAATAATTGCCGCTTCATTTAATATATTAGCAAGTTCAGCTCCAGTGTAACCCGCTGTATCTTCTGCAATGCTTTTTAAAGTTACACCTCTGGCAAATTTCTTTTCTTTAGAATGAATTTTAAGTATTTCTTCTCTACCTTTAACATCAGGTGGTGCTATTGTAATTTGTCTATCAAATCTTCCTGGACGAAGTAATGCTTTATCTAACATTTCTGGTCTATTTGTTGCTGCAAGCACTATAATTGTTTCATTTTTTTCAAATCCATCCATTTCAACTAATAATTGATTTAAGGTTTGATTATTTTCACTTTCTGCTCCACTATTTGATGTACGTCTTGAACCTATCGCATCAATTTCATCAATAAAAACTATACAAGGTGATATTTTTCTTGCTTTTTCAAATAGTTTTCTTACACGTGATGCACCAAGTCCTGCAAACATTTCGATAAATTCAGAACCACTCATTGAAATAAATGGAACTCCTGCTTCTCCTGCAATTGCTTTTGCAATAAGTGTTTTTCCTGTACCTGGCTTACCATATAATAAAATACCTTTAGGAATTTTAGCTCCCATTTCGTGAAAGCGCTTTGGTTCTTTTAAAAAATCAACAATTTCAACAAGTTCTGCCTTTTCTTCATCAAGTCCAGCAACATCAGAAAATTTCACATCAGTCTTATTTTCTACTCCATCATATACTTTACCTTTATCTCCAAGTCCTTGCATTTTAAATATTAGCACAAATAATGCAACCATCATAAGAGTAGGTAGTAAACTTAGTAATGTAGTTGGAATTTTCAAAAATACATTTTGTTGTTTTTGAATTAAATTAATTTCATTCCCTTTATCTATCTTTTCACTTTGAATAAGTTCAATAAAAGCTTGAGTACTAGGTACGATTGCATTTTTTTCTTCTTCCTCCCCTTTTAATTTAACCTTAATCGAAGAACTCCCTACTGTCATTTCAATTTTTTCAACATTTTCATCAGTAATTTCTTTTAATAAATCTGTATAAGAAATATTTTTTTCTTCATCTTCTCCTTTTTTATTAATCATGTATAACCCAAATATAGCCACAGCAATTAATAAAACCCCAATTACTAATGTTAATAAATATAAACTCGTTTTCTTATTCTTTTTATTGTTTTCCTTCTTATCCATTTATAATTTCCTTTCCTAATCTCCAGAAATATTATTTCCTTGTGGTGCAAGACCGTGAATCTCCTAATCCTGTTTCTTTTCCTTTTTCTTCACCTTTTTTATCCTTTTTCTTTTCTTTTTTCTCGTTATTATCTTTAGGTTCTCTTTTCTCTTCTTCCTCTTTTCTTCTTTGCTGTTCTTCTATTTCTTTTTTAATTTTTTCTTGTTCTTCTATAATTTTCATAAGTTCTACCTGTCTATTTATTAAATCTGTTTTAATCATAAGTATTGCCACAATCATATAAATATAAGATATTGTTGTATACATCCAAGAAAAATATTTAATTTCAAGTCCAATAATAGAATTAAATATAATATACATCATATTTAATAAAATAGGTAAAGTTAAAGCATATACTCCCATATTAAAAGTAGCTTTAAATCTTAATCTAATTCCAACTATTCTAGAGAAAATAAATCCTAATATTCCAAGCATTATAACATCAGCCATTGTACTTACAAAATATATTGTAAATAAATATATTACTATCACTACAAAAAAGCTAACGTATAAATTTATATTATTAGTATTAGCAATAAATGTTAGCACATCTTCTTTTTCAAATTCACTGATTCCATATATACTTGCAATATCTTTATATTCATAATTTATATTTTGACTTAACATTTCATTCTTATAAATAAATTTATCTTTTAAAATTAGAATTCCATTTTTATAAGAATTAATTTCCTTTTGGTAATTTTGTTCTTGTTCTTCAGTTGCATTAGTATTAATAATAACAATTGGTAGAACTTCTTCAGGATTTATAAGTTTTAGTTCTTCTCCTGAATTAATATTTAAGTTATTATCTTTATAACTAACTTCACTAATATTACTTTTAAAATAATCTATAGCATTATTTGTAGATATATTAAACTTATAAGTAAATACACTAGCAATCGCTATAGAAAAAATCAGAATAACCAAAGCTAAATAAGCTATTGCTTTTCTAGTTTTTTCTGTGGCAAAAATAGCATATTTTTCAAAGTCTTTTATACTTGTTATAAATCTATTAAAAAAGTTCATATTTTTGTTCTCTTCTGTCATTTGGTTTAGCTCCTTTTTTCTACAATCATATCAGCTTTTAAATCTTTAACATTGTACCCTTTTTCGTTAATTTCATTTCTTAATTTATCTGATAATTCCCAATTTTTATCAAGCCTTGCTTGTTTTCTTTTTTCTACTAATTCTAAAATATCCTTTGGAATTTCTTCATTATTTTCTTCCAGTTCATCTATTTTTATTCCTAATACAGTATCAAACTTTAATAATAAATTAGCAAGTTTTTTAGATTTTACACTATATTTTGCTACTTCCCATACAATACTCATAGCAAGTGGCATATTTAAATCGTCATTAATTGCTTCGTGGAATTTGTTTTCAAATTCATTAACAACTTCATCTTGAACCTCTTCATTTCCTTCAAGGTGTTTTTTATAACTTTCTTTTAGTTTAATCAATGCTTTATTTGAAGCATCAATTGCTTCCCAAGTAAAGTTAATTTTATTTCTATAGCTTGCTGAATAGCAAAACAATTTATAAGCAAGTGGTGAATATCCTTTTTCTATTATGTCACTTAGTAAATATACATTTCCTAAACTTTTAGACATTTTTCCACCGTTAATTAATAAATATTCTCCATGCATCCAAAATTTTGCTGGATTTTTTCCAGTCAATCCTTTGCTTTGTGCTATTTCATTTTCATGGTGTGTAGGTATTAAATCTATTCCTCCTGTATGAATATCAAATTGTTCTCCAAGATATTTTCTTCCCATAGCAGAACATTCTATATGCCAGCCTGGATAGCACACTCCCCAAGGACTATCCCATTTCATTAAATGATTTTTAGGTGCTTTTATCCATAATGCAAAATCATATGGATTTTTCTTTTCTTGGTCTACATCTACTCTTGCACCAGCTTTTTGTTCTTCTAAGTTTATTCCAGATAAAACACCATATTCATTTAATTTTGATACATCAAAATAAATCGCTGTAGACGTTTCATACGCATAACCTTTTTCCATTAATCCAGAAACAAATTCAATCATTTCATTAATATGATCTGTTGCCTTACAAATAATTTCAGGAAATTCAATGTTTAAATTTGATAAATCCTTCATAAAACGTTTCGTATAAAATTCTGCAATTTCTAAAGGTGTTTTTCCCTCTTCTTTTGCAGATTTAATCATCTTATCTTCTCCTTCATCTGCATCTGAAACCAGGTGTCCAACATCTGTTATATTCATAACATGTTTTAATGTATATCCATTATATTTTAACACTCTCCTTAAAACATCTTGAAATATATTTGTCCTCATATTTCCTATTGTAGCATCTTTATATACTGTTGGTCCACAAGAATACATACGTACCTCATTACCTTCTAAAGGTTCAAAAATATCTTTTGTTTTAGTAAGAGTATTATATAATTTTAATTCCAATTTGTAATCCACCTTTCTGTTTTGATGTTAGAATTTAGAAGTTAACTTGAATTTCTAATTTTTAACTTTCAAACTCTAATTTTATTTGTAGGGGCAAACGACTTTTGTTCGCCCCTCAAATTTAAAATTATTATTTTTTTGTTGTATTAGTTGTTGTATTGGTAACTGTATTAGTCGTGTTAGTTGTATTGGTTGTATTTGTATTAGTATTATTTCCAGTAGTATTTTTAACTATTTTTACTGTAATAGTTTTAATTCCTATATTTCCTGCTGTATCTTGTACAGTATATGTTATTACATATGTTCCTTCTTTAGAAGTATCTATTTTTTCTACTACTTTTCCATCTTTTTTTATTTCTGTTTTTATATTTTTTGTTATATCGCCATCTACATCATCTTTTGCCGTTGCTTTTGGTAATGTAAATTTATCATTTACTTTAATTTCTATTGTATCTTTAGTTACTCCTGTTAAAGTTATAACTGGTTTTACTGTATCTGCTGGTTTTGTATGTGTAGGACAGGTTTCTGTTGGTGCCATATACTGAGCATCTGGAACATTGTGCCATGATGTGTCTGTATCACTATTTGGTCTTGTTATAAATACTTTTTCTTCTACATTTTTACAAAATTCATTTGCTATTTTTCCAGTATCTTTACATATTTTTAATTTAACATGTGTTTCACAGGTTTTTGATGGTACTGTTCCTGCTACGAACATTTCAGAATATGTTCTGCCACCTCTTGGATCTTGATTACATAGGTCATTTGCAAGAAGTCCTGAATCTTTACATATAGTTGCATTAACTATTCCACTTGGTTTATCAAATCTTGCAGCAGGTAATCCTTGATGAATTTTATTCATAATGCCACCCCATCTACCAGCTACAGTTCCACTTCCTGGCGCCCTTGCATCTTTTTCATCATATGCAAAATACATTGCTCCACTATAATATGGTGTAAAACCACAAAACCATGTAATTTTTGTATCATCTGCTGTACCAGTTTTTCCACAAGTTTGTTGCCCTGTAACTCTAGCTCTTGTTGCAGTTGCTCCTGCTGTTCCACTTATTCCAGTTCCTGTTGGTTCTGTAAGTAGTGATTGTAATATATATGCATTTTGTTCACTAATTACTCTATGTGTTTCTTGTTTCTTTTCCATAACTACATTTCCATTTGAGTCTTCGACTTTTATATAAAATGTAGGTTCTATATATACACCATCGTTCGCAATTGCTGCATAGGCTCCTGCCATTTCAAGTGGACTTATACCTTCTGAAACTCCTCCAAGTGCTAAAGCAAGTCCTGCATCTCTTTCAGCATTGATAGTAGATATTCCAAATGATTTTAAATATTCTATAGATTTAGCAGGTCCTAATGTTCTCATCATTTTTACTTCTGGAATGTTTCTTGATTCTCTTAATATTGATCTTATATTATATAGCCCTTTATATTTCCAATCATCATTATGTGGTTTATAACTTCCAAAGGATACTGGAGTATCGTCAACAACTGTTCCTGCATTTATTAATCCTTCCTGTAGTGAAGGAGCAATAACAGCAATTGGCTTTATAGAAGAACCTGGCTGCATTCCAGCACTTGTTGCTCTATTAGTTCCCCATGCTGTTTTTTCTCCAAGTACACCACGAGAAGCTACAACATACCCAGTTTTATGGTCAATTATTGCCATACCTGATTGCATTTGAACTGTTATTTTATTTCCATTTTCATCTTTTTTACTCTTAGATTTTGTTGTTGTCATCCAACTTGTATTTTCAGTATATTCTTTGTCTACTATATCTTGTAAATTTTTCTTTTCTGTAATATAAATTTTATATCCACCACTCATTATTTTATTTAATGCTATTTTATAATCTAAATCGTGTTCTTTTGCATAGTCTTTCGCCACTTGTTTAAGTGCAGCTTCTTCAGTTTGTGTTAATGAGTTGTAACTTGTTATATTTCCTTCCTTGAATGCAAGACCCGCATTTACTTCTTCTATTGCTGAATTATATTGTTCTTCATTTATTTTTTCTTGATCTAACATTTCTCTTAATACAGTCTTTGTTCTATTATTAATTCTTTCTGTATTAACATTTTCCTTAAAAGGAAGATAAATATTAGGTGAATGGTTAATTCCTGCAATATAAGCAGATTGTGCGAGTGTTAAATCTTTTGGTTCTTTATCAAAGTAATAATTTGCCGCAACCTTAACACCATAAACATTCTTTGCTCCTCCACCAAGAGGAATTGTATTTAAATATGATTCTAATATTTGGTCTTTTGACATTTCTCTTTCAATTTGATATGCTTTTGCGATTTCTTTTACTTTTCTCATTGAAGATTTATCTTTTTCCCCTGTTGCATTTTTTATTAATTGTTGTGTAATTGTACTTCCACCATAAGTTGAATTTCCTAAGAAATATTTTATTGTCGCACTTATTGTTCTTGAAAGATCTACACCATTATGATTGTAAAATCTTTTGTCTTCAATAGCAACGAAAGCTTTAGGTAAATATTCTCCCATTTCTCCAAGTGTTATTATTTCCCTATTCTCGTCACCATTTAAAGTTGCTACTTGATTTCCATCCAAATCTATTAATACACTATTTTCTATACTTATTTCTAAATCTTTAACACTTATTTTAAAGTCATCTCCAAAAAGTCCAAAAAATAGACCTGCGAAAACACCTGCACCAATTATTGCAAGTATAACAATTAATGCAATAAATATTTTAAGAAATAGTTTTAATTTTCTATGTTTTCCTTTTTTCTTTTTATCTTTTTTATTTAAATCTTTATCTTTTACAGTTTTAACTTTTTTAGTTTTCTCTGCCTTAACCTTTTCTGTATCATTACCCTTTTTACTTCCCTTTTTAGCTCCCATAAAAATATCCTCCTTTGTGGTACTATAAGTACATAGGCATATTATATTACAAATGTATTAAAAATGAAAGTCTTTTAAGAAAATTTTAATTGTTTATCTATCTCTTCCAACACCTCTTGTACTCTTGTAATACATTTTGCACCTTGTTTAATTAACTCATTTGTGCCAAAAGAATTATTACTTGTAATATTACCGTGGAACTACATACACCTCTTTTCCTTGCTCTAGTGCAAAATCTACTGTTATTAGAGTTCCACTTTTTTCTTTTGCTTCAATAACTAAAACACCATCACTTAATCCACTAATAATACGATTTCTTGCAGGAAAATTCATTCTGTTTGCATTTGTACCTATCACATATTCTGATAAAATTAACCCTCCATTTTTTACAATTTCATTATATAATTTTATATTTTCACTAGGATATATTCTATCAAGTCCACTTCCTAAAACTGCTATCGTTTTTCCCTTTTCCTTTAATGCTCCCAAATGTGCTCTACTATCTATTCCTTTTGCTAATCCACTTATAACACATATTCCTTCTTTTGCTAAGTCATGTGCAAATTTTTTAGAAACCTCTTCTCCATAAATACTACAATTTCTACATCCTACTATTGCAATCATTTTATTACTATTTATTAACTTTTTATTTCCCTTATAATATAAAACTATAGGCGAATCATAAATATTTTTTAATTTTTCAGGGTAATCCTCTTCTAATATAGTAATTATCCCTATATGATATTTTTCCATATATTCTATATATTGTTCTAAATTATTTCTATATTTTTCATTTAATATTTGATTTGCTATTTTCTCTCCTATTCCTTTTATTTTTAATAATTCTTCTTTTTTTAATTCCCAAATTTTTTTGGGTATTTTATAAATTTCTAATAATTGTTTTATCTTTATTGGTCCTATTCCTTGAAGTCTAGATAACCATATCCAATATTTTTTATCCTCCATAAATACCTCCTAATAATAACAATAAAAGGAAAGCCTCTTTTGGCTTCCCTTAAATTTTATTTGATAATATTTTTGCCCCCACAAAATTATTACTACTATTTCATTCTTGCTTTTGCTGCTTTAACAACGTTTACCATAAGCATTGCAATTGTCATTGGTCCTACTCCACCAGGTACTGGTGTTATATAGGATGCTTTTTTAGATACGTCTTCAAAATCTACGTCTCCTACTATTTTACCTTCTTCATTTCTATTTATTCCAACATCTATTACAACAGCACCAGCTTTCACCATATCTGCTTTTATGAAATTTGGTTTTCCTAGCGCTGCAATAACTATATCTGCATTTTTTGTTGTATTTGCAAGATCTTTTGTTTTAGAATGACATATTGTTACTGTCGCATTTTTATTTAGTAAACATTGTAACAATGGTTTTCCTACAATATTACTTCTTCCCACAATAACTGCATGAGCTCCTTCAAGTGGTACATTATAGCTTTCTAACATTTTTATAATTCCATATGGAGTACAAGATACAAAACAATCTTGATTTAGGCTCAATTTTCCAACATTTATTGGGTTAAATCCATCTACATCTTTTTCTGTTGCAATTTCTTTAAACGCTTCATTTATATCTAATTGCTTAGGTAATGGACTTTGAAGTAAAATTCCGTGAATATTTTTATCCACATTTAAAATATGTATTAAATTTAATAGCTCGTCCATAGTAGTATCTTCTTCTAATAAATATTCTTTATAATCCACACCAATTTCTTCACAAGCTTTAGATTTATTTTTAACATATACTTTTGATGCTTTATCATCTCCAACCATAATAACTGCAAGTCTTGGATTAATTCCATTTTTCTTTAATTCATCAACTTCTTCTTTCAAATTTTCACGAATACTTTTTGCAAGTGCTTTTCCATCTATTAATTCCATCTTTATACTCCTTTTCACAAGTATATGAATATACTTTTTTCATATTGTATATTAAAGATAAATTTTTTTCAATGCTTTTATAAAATTTTTCTTATGTAGTGATGTGTCAAATTTGACACATCCATAAATTAACAACATTTTTTACAACATATAAGCATTATAATTCTAACTATAATTAATACGGCTAATAATACTGCTATAGCTACAAATGCTCCTAATCCTAAAACAGCAAATATTCCTGTAACAGCTCCTATTATAACACCTAATATAAAGGCAAATAAAATTGATAATACAAATATAACTACGTCAACACAACATTTTTTACACTTGCAATAATTCTCTTCAAACATAATATTCCACCTCCTTATAACACTAGGTACGTGTTATAATATATTATATTCATGTCCTATAAAGAGGTGACAAGTTTCGACATTGTTATATAATAAAATTTTTTATTCTCCTTTTTCTTCTCTAATATTAATCATATCTTTAACTTTCATTTCTCCTGCTCTTGTAATTTTTTCATATCCATATTTTTTCTTTAAATCATCCATTACTTTATCTAGTTTTTCTTGTTTTTTATTATTGTTTGTATCAAATAATGATATTTGTACTTCATTTTCACTAATAAGTTTATCTACTCTTATTCCAATTAAACGTACTCCTCTATTTTCGTGTAATTCTTCTAACAATTTTTTTGCTGTTTCATATAGTTCTTTTGTTACATTAGTTGGCTTATCTAATTTTCTTTGATGTGAAAAATTTGTAAAATCTTTTGTTCTTATTTGAACATTAACTACACTTGCTAATAGATTATATTTTCTTAATCTAAATCCCACTTGTTCTGTTAGTGCAAGTAATATCTCGTTTAGTTTATTAATATTATATACATCTTCTGGCAAGGTAATAGAATTTCCTATCCCCTTTGGTATTTCTTGTTCATAGGCAACTTCACTTTCATCAATTCCATTTGCATATTCCCACATTATTCTTCCGTGTTTACCAAATTTTTTTATTAATATATTTTTATCATAGCTTGCAATATCTCCTATTGTTTTTATTCCAATTTGATTTAATTTACCTATGCTTTTTTTACCCACCATAAATAAATCTTCTGCTGGTAGCTTCCACATTTTATCTTGAAGCTCGTTCTTAAATAGCGTATGAACTTTATCTGGCTTTTCAAAATCTGATGCCATTTTCGCAAGCAACTTGTTATTTGCTACTCCTACATTTACTGTAAAACCTAATTCTTCTTTTACTCTTTTACTAATCTCATATGCTTTATCTATTAACTTTTCTTCTTTTCTTAAAAATGATGTTAAATCCATAAAACATTCGTCTATAGAAAAACGTTCTATTTTATCTGTATATTCCAATAATAAATTATATAATTCATTAGAATGCTTTTTATAGTTATCAAAATTTCCTTGAAATACTTGAACATCAGGGCATTTCTTTCTTGCTTGATAAATAGGTTCTCCTGTTCGTATTCCAAATTCTTTAGCTTTTATACTTTTCGCAAGTACTACTCCGTGCCTTGTCGCTTCATCTCCACCTATTATAGCTGGAATTGTTCTTATATCTAATTCTTCTCCTAATCTTAATCTTTCTATAGCTGTCCATGACAAAAAAGCATTATTCACATCTACATGTAAAATTTGTCTTTCCATATTCTCACCATTCTTATTATAGAACATATGTTTTTAGGTGTCAAGTATAATTTTTCTAATTTGTGACATACTGTAAGAAAAGAATTTTAGAGGTGACGATATTTGAACACAAATTCAAAATTAGAAGAATTTAATTTAGAGGAAAAATATGGCCTTGAAACCATTTTGCCACGTGATGAATTTTTATCAAAAATGAATTTCTTAAAGAGTGGTTTAACTACTGATTATGCCAAAAATTCTCTTCATAAAAATGGTCCAAATGAATTAAAAAGTGCAAAAGAAAAGAAATGGTATAACTATTTTTTCGATAGTCTTTTTACTCCTTTTAACATTATTCTTTTAGGGATTATGCTTGTATTATTTTATACAGATGTAATTTTACAAGAACAAGCAAATTATTCTAATATTATAGTCATTCTTGTTTTAGTAAGTGCTTCTACTTTACTTGAATTTTCACAAGAATATCGTTCTAATAAAGCAGCAGCCAAGCTAAAAAGTTTAGTTGCAACTACAACTACTGTTATAAGAGATAATGTTAGAACAAAAATTCCAGTAAGAGATGTTACTTTAGGTGATGTAATAATACTTTCTGCTGGTGACCTAATTCCTGCTGATTTAAGAATTATAGAAGCTAAAGATTTATATGTTAGTCAATCCTCCCTTACTGGTGAATCTGATGCTGTAAAAAAGATAGTAAACTCTGAGCTAAAATCTATTAAAGATATAGAAAACATTACAGACTTAGATAATATATGTTTTATGGGTACAAATGTTATAAGTGGTAGTGCTAAAGGAATTGTTATAAAAACTGCAAAAGATACTTACTTTGGTAGAATTGCCAAAAATATTACAACAGGTAAACCAAAAACTGCTTTTCAAAAAGGCCTTGAGAATGTTAGTAAATTATTAGTTAGATTTATGCTAGTTATGATTCCTATAACCTTTCTAATAAATGTATGGAAGCATGACGTATTAACTGCTTTTACCTTCTCTGTTGCAATTGCAATTGGTATTACACCTTTATTACTTCCAGTCATTCTATCTTCAACACTTGCAAAAGGTGCAATTAGAATGTCTAAAAAGAAAACTATTGTAAAAAAATTAGACTCTATTCAAAGTTTTGGAGCTATGAATATATTGTGTACAGATAAAACTGGAACTCTTACAGAGGATAAAATAGTACTTGAAAAATACTTAGATGTAAAAGGTAATGAAGATTATGGTGTTTTAAAACATGCTTTTTTAAATGCTTATTTCCAAACCGGTTTAAAAGGTAATATAGATGAAGCAATTATAAAAAGAGCTCTTGAAAATGATATGGGAAATATGTTAGAAAACTATAAAAAAATAGATGAAATTCCTTTTGATTTTTCAAGAAGACGTCTTTCAGTTGTTGTTTCAAAGGGTGAAAAAACTCAGCTTATTACCAAAGGAGCTGTTGAAGAAATTTTAAGTATTTGCACTATGATTAATTTTAATGGTGAAGTTTCTAAAATTACAAATGAAATTAAAGACAATATTAGAAGTATTACTAAGAATATGAATAAAGATGGTCTAAGAGTAATTGCAGTATGTCAAAAAAATGATGTAGCTGGAATTACTGATTTTGGTATCAAAGATGAATCGAAAATGGTCTTAATGGGTTTTATTGGTTTTCTAGATCCCCCTAAAGAAAGTGCAAAAGAAGCTATTGATAGATTAAATAATAAAGGAGTTCGTGTTATTGTTTTAACTGGTGATAATGCTGAAGTTACCAAATGTATTTGTGAAAAAGTAAATATAAATTCACGGAAAAATTGTTTTAGGTAGTGATATTGATAAACTTCAAGATAATGCTGTTTTAAGACTTCTTAAAAATACTAATATATTTGCTAAACTTTCTCCTATACAAAAAGCTAGAATTATAAGGCTGCTTAAAGAAACAGGTAATGTGGTTGGTTATATGGGTGATGGTATAAATGATAGCCCTTCTCTTACTAATGCAGATGTTGGAATAAGTGTTGATACTGCCGTAGATATTGCAAAAGAAACCTCGGATGTAATTTTGCTTGAAAAAGATTTAAATGTATTATTAGATGGTGCCCTGGAAGGTAGACGTACTTTTGCAAATCTTTTAAAATATATTAAAATGGCTGTTAGCTTTAATTTTGGTGAAGTATTATCTGTACTAATTGCAAGTATATTGCTTCCCTTTCTTCCTATAACACCTATACAACTTTTAGTACAAAGTTTACTTTATGATTTAGGCCAATTATCATTGCCATTTGATAATGTTGATAATGAATATTTAGAAAAACCACGAAAATGGGATTTAAAAAGTTTATTACACTTTATGCTATTTATGGGACCAACTAGCTCCATCTTCGATTTAATGGTATTTGCTAGCTTATGGTTTGGGTTTAACTTAAGGTTGCCAGATGCTGCACTATTTCAAACCATTTGGTTTTCATATGGAGTTGTATCAAATTTAATTGGATTACACATTATAAGAACAGCCAAAACTCCATTTATAAAAAGCAATGCTGCAAAACCTGTATATGCAACCTCAATACTTTTAAGTATAATAGCACTAATTGTTCCATTCACAATCTTAGGCAAATGGATAGGTCTTGTAAGCTTTTCGCCAATTTATTTAATTGTAATTATTGGTTTTCCTATTTTATATTGCTTTATTGCAAGTATTGTTAAGAAATTATATATTAAAAAATATGGTGAATGGATTTAACTCATCAATAAGAATAGAAATTTTTGACAACTGTCTGTTTTAAATAGTTTGACATAATTTGATTTATAATTACTTTTGTGTTATAATATAATTGTATCAAAACCATAGAGTTTCGTACTAAAGTACAGAAAGGAAACTACATTATGAATAACACAGAAAAAACCATTATTTTTGTACCGAGAACAGCAGGTTTGGGAACATACCATCTGTCTGAAGCCGAAGTCGAGAGATTGTTGGATGCGTTGGAGGGCGATTGCGCAGAGATCGCACCCAGAACCGGAATCTACACGATTAGCAGCCTTGACAAGGTTGCCGATGCATACCACAACCTTTCGATGAAAGAATAAGAAAAGGCCTGTCGCTTTCATGCGGCAGGTCTTTTCTTATATATTACTTATTATAATATAAATGATAAAATTATTACGGCAATTCCTACAATTACTCTATAAATTGCAAATCCTTTAAAACTTCCTTTTTTTAGATATTCTAGTAAAAATTTAATTACAAATATTCCAACCAAAAAGCTTACTATTATTCCTATAAAAAATGGTATACTAAACACAAAATCTTTGAATTTATATACTGTTGCTGCAAATACAATTGGTGTTGATAGTAAAAATGAGTATTTGGCTGTTGATTCTCTATCTACTCCCATTAGTCTACCTGTAGTCATTGTTACTCCTGAGCGTGAAACCCCTGGAATAAATGCTAAGCTTTGAGAAAGCCCTATTAAAAATGTTTGTTTTAAACTCATATGTTCATAATCTGTATTTGCTTTTCCATTTTTATCTACAAAGTATAGAATAACCCCCATAACTGCAAGAGCAATTCCTATAATAATTGGCTTTTCTAAAGCATCTCCTACAAAATGGTCTAATAAAAATCCTATTGCTCCACCAGGTAATGTTGCAAGTACTATGTACCAAAACATTCTTCCTTCTGTTGTTTTTTCTTTTTTTACTACTTGATTAAAACCACCTTTAATTAATGCTATCCAATCTTTGAAAAAGAATATTCCTATTGCTAGTAAGGTTCCAAAGTGTAATGCAACATCAAAACCTTCAAAGGCTGCTTGAAACTCTTGTAATTTAGTCCATCCTAAAATCCAAGGTATGATGTTTAAATGCGCTGAACTTGAAATTGGTAAAAGTTCAGTAAGTCCTTGTACTATTCCCAAAATAATTGCTTGTATTATTGTCATTTTATTTCTCTCCTTTTAATTTATTCTTTTGAAATATATTAAAAATCCTACCCTATTTCTTTAAACATATTAATTAAAGTTTCTTTCATAAACTCTGCTGAAGTTACAGGCGATACTTTTCCAGGAAGTGATAATGCCCAATTAAATTTTATTCCTAATTCTTTTATAGCATTTCTATCTACTCCACCTGGATTTGACGCTAAGTCTATTATTAAAGCATCTTCTTTTACTTCTTTTAACATTTCTTTATCTAACACTACAAAGGGTATTGTGTTAATTATAATATCATACTTATTTATTTTTTCTTTTAATTCTATTAAATTAATTGGTTCATAGCCATATGCTTTTATCCATGCAAGATCTGTTGTTTTTCTTGCTTCACATGCCACTTTAGCACCTATTCCATCAAGCATTTTTGCTAATACTTTTCCAATTCTTCCAAATCCCATTACTAATACATTATTGCCATGTAAGTTCTTTGGTGTTTCGTTTATAGCAATTTGTATTGCTCCCTCTGCTGTTGATATAGCATTTAAAACTGCTAATTCTTCTCTTTTTACGATATCTAATATAGTTATATTTCTTTCGTTTGCTTTATCATATACTTCTTGTTTTATGCTACCTGCAATAAAAGTTTTTCCTTCTAGTGCGTTTAGTAATTCATCTATGCTAACTTTATTATCGCTAAATGGTGTATTTATATATTCTTCATTGCTTGATAATGGTAAAGGTCCAACAACTATATCTGCATCTTTTATACATTCTTCTAAATCACTACACTTTTTAGTTATTTCTGGGCTCTTTTCTACTCCATATGTATTTACAATATATCCTTCCTTTTCTAGCATTCCTACTAGTTTAATAATTCTTAAATCTCCACCAATTACTGCTATGTTTTTTATCAATATACTCACTTTCCTTATGATATATTTAGGTTTTGCGGTTCTACCTATAAACCTTTTATTCTTTAATTTCTAAAAATATTATGCCATTATTTTTATTCTATGAAATTAATTTTATAGTTATTCCTTCTCCCTTTGTCCATCTTTAGCTATTTCTTCATTTTGTTTTTCTTTTTTCAATCTAATATTATTTAGGCTTAGTTTTCCTACTAATTTCATTGTTTTTTCTAAATGTTCTTGTACTTTTATTTCTTTAGGTGTTAGTCTATTTTCTTTTTCTTGTTCTTCTTCCATATCTGGATAGTTTATATAACTTTTAACAGGAATAAAAAGTGGTTCTTTGTCTGCCTTATCATAAAAATCGTGATCTAATTCTATTGCAATATTTAAAAACTTAACAGCATTTTCTTTATCGCCTCTAATCATATATATCTTTGCTAAATTATAATATGCTTTTGGTTCTATATCTTTGCTTAAAACACTTTTCATAAAATATTTTTCCGCTTCTTCTAAATCATTGTATATTAAGTTGATTTGCGCTAAATTATAATATCCATTATAAAGCATTGTATTTATTGCTGCAGCTTTTTCATAACAAGCTTTTGCATTTTTAAAGTCATTAAGCATTGTATATACAATTCCCATATTATAATAAAGTTCATAACTTGTAGGATTATATTTTAGTGCTTCATTATATATATTAGACGCCTCTTTATATCTTTCTTGATCGCAATATATATCACCTAAAAGTATTGTTGCATCTAGCATATCTGGTTTTTTCCTTAATAGTTCTTCTAGCATCTGGCTTGCTTCTTTTTTCTTCCCTAAATCATTTAATAAATAAGATATTTTATAATATGAATTATAATCTTTCTTATTTATTTGAATAGCTTGTACATATTCATCAATTGCTTTTCTCATTCCGCCTTCTTTTTCATAAATTTCAGCTAGCATTTTATGGCCATAATAACTCTCAGGATATTTAGTAACAAGAGTTATTAAGAAATTCTTTGCTCCTTTAGAGTCCTTCATCAACAATGCAATTTTAGCAAGTGATATATATATGATTTCTGAAAAACTAATTCCTTTATATTCAAAATATATAATTATTACTGGTATTATCACTGACAATAAATATATAAGAAATTTGATAAAAACTCCAATATTTAATTTAAAAATAATTTCTATAAAACTTATAAGAATTCCTATAGCTTGCATACAGAGAATAATTACATAGTTGGTATCATTCTTCTTTATCATTTTAAAGAAAATTAATATAAATAATGAAAATGCCAATACATTAAAAACAATCTTCTCAAATAACATTTTCATTCCCCTTTCTAATTTTTATATACCTATTTTATGACATTTCCTTCCAAAAGTCTATAGAATTAGTAAATAAAATACAAAAAGCCACTAATATAAAAGTGGCTTTAACATTTTACTCTAAATATTTCTTTAAAAATTTACCTGTATAGCTTTTATCATTTTTAATTATTTGTTCTGGGGTACCTATACCTACTATTTCTCCTCCATTATCTCCACCCTCTGGTCCAAGGTCTATTATATGGTCTGCTGTTTTTATTAAATCCAAATTATGCTCTATTACTATTATACTGTTTCCTGTATCTACTAATCTTTGTAAAATATCTACCAATCTATGAACATCTGCTATATGAAGTCCTGTTGTTGGTTCATCTAATATATATAAGGTTTTTCCAGTAGCCTTTTTTGAAAGTTCAGTTGCAAGTTTTACACGTTGTGCCTCTCCACCTGAAAGAGTAGTTGAAGGTTGTCCAAGTTTTATATAGCCTAATCCAACATCATTTAGTGTTTGTATTTTTTGTTTTATTTTAGGGACATTTTCAAAGAAAACTAGTGCTTCTTCTACTGTCATATCTAATACATCTGCTATTGTTTTTCCTTTATATTTTACTTCTAGAGTTTCTCTATTATATCTTTTACCTTTACATACTTCACAAGGAACATATATATCTGGTAAAAAGTGCATTTCAATTCTTAATATACCATCACCTGAACATGCCTCACATCTTCCTCCTGGCATATTAAAACTAAATCTTCCCTTTTCATACCCTCTTAATTTTGCCTCATTTGTAGTAGCAAATATTTCACGAATACTATCAAATACGCCTGTATAAGTTGCCGGATTAGAACGTGGCGTTCTTCCTATTGGTGATTGGTCTATATTTATTATTTTGTCTATGTTTTCTAATCCTTTTACTTCTTTACATTTTCCAGGTTTCTCATTAGAACCATTTAATTCTTTTGCAATAGTTTTATATAATACTTCATTAACTAATGTACTTTTTCCTGAACCTGATACACCAGTTACACAAGTAAATACACCTAGTGGAAATTTAACATTTATATTTTTTAAGTTATTCTCTCTTGCTCCTATTACCTCAATTGCTTTTCCGTTTGATTTTCTTCTCTTTTTAGGTACAAGTATTTTCTTTCTTCCACTTAAGTATTGACCTGTAATAGATTCACTTACATTTTTTATTTCTTCTGCTGTTCCTTGTGCCATCACTTGTCCACCATGTACTCCAGCACCTGGACCAATATCTATTATTTGGTCTGCTGCATACATTGTATCTTCGTCGTGTTCTACAACAATTAAAGTATTTCCTATATCACGTAATTTTTTTAATGTTGTTATTAATTTATCATTATCTCTTTGATGTAATCCTATACTTGGCTCATCTAATATATAAAGTACTCCTGTTAAACCAGAACCTATTTGTGTTGCAAGACGTATACGTTGTGCTTCTCCTCCTGAAAGAGTTCCAGCTCCTCTTGATAAGGTTAAATATTCAAGTCCTACATCTATCAAAAATTGAAGTCTTTGTTTTAGTTCTTTAAAAATCATATCTGCAATCATTGCTTCTTTTTTTGTAAGTTTTAATGCTTCTAGATATTGTTTTATTTTAACAATAGACATGTCTGTTAATTCATTTATATTTTTATCTCCAACTTTTACTGCTAAACTTTCTTTTTTAAGTCTTGCACCATGACAAGTTTCACATGGACTGTAACTCATATACATTTCATAAAAATCTCTCATTCCTTGAGATTTTGTTTCATTATAACGTCTATTTAAAGTTGGTATGACCCCTTCAAAAGGTGCTCTAAATTTTCTTGTTCCGTGCAGCTGAAGTATATTCAAAATCTATTTCTTCGTCTCCTGTACCATATAAAATCTTTTCTAAAAATTCACGTGGTAATTTTTTTATTGGTTGCTTTATATTTACTCCATAATGTTTTCCTATACTTTCGAAATACATTTTAGCCATTGTATCGCCTTTTTTCATTGTACTTGAACCAAAAGCCTTTACCCCATCATATAATGTTTTATCGTTATCTGGTATGATTAAATCTTCGTCCATTTTCATTAAGTATCCAATACCTGTACAAGTTGGACATGCTCCAAATGGATTATTAAAAGAAAACATTCTTGGAGATAGCTCTTCAAAGCTTATTCCACAATCAGGACAAGCATAATTTCCACTATATAATTTTTCTGTATGTTTTCCATCCTTTATCGCATCAATTAACACTAAATTATCTGCATGTTTTAATGCTATTTCTACTGATTCTGCAAGCCTATTTCTTATATCTTGTTTTATAACTAGTCTATCAACAATTATCTCTACATTATGCTTTTTCTTTCTATCTATTTGTAAATCGTCTGTTAATTCAATAGTTTCTCCATCTATTCTTGCACGAACAAATCCTTCCTTTGTAAAGTCTTCTAATAATTTAGTAAATTCACCTTTTCTTCCTCTAATAACAGGTGCTAGTACTTGAATTTTTGTTCCTTCTTCTAGTTCCATAATGTTATCAACCATTTGATCTAGTGTTTGCTTTTCAATTTTTTTACCACAGTTTGGACAATATGGTACACCTATTCTTGCATATAATAAACGAATATAATCATATATTTCTGTTACTGTTCCAACAGTAGAACGTGGATTTTTTGATGTGGTTTTTTGATCTATTGATATTGCTGGTGAAAGCCCTTCAATACTTTCTACATCTGGCTTTTCCATTAAACCTAAAAATTGACGTGCATAACTAGATAAACTTTCAACATATCTTCTTTGTCCTTCTGCATATAATGTATCAAAAGCAAGAGAAGATTTTCCGTGATCCTGAAAGTCCTGTTATAACAACAAGTTTATCTCTTGGTATCTCTATATTTATATCCTTTAAATTGTGCTCTTTTGCTCCCTTTATTACTATTTTATCCTTCATTTTTTACCCCCAATATGTATATACAGTTTATATTATTAATACATACAACCTATATTATACTATATTTATTTTATTTAAACAAGTGTTTGTGTAAATAAAATAAAAAAAGAAGCGAGAACAAGCCTCGCTTCCCCGAAATTACGCTGTGAAGTACGGTTCATAACGGGCCGAATTGTGTCCATCGATATCATCTCTGTCAAGCTGATGAACCTCATGTCCAATCGGACACGTCATACAAGCTTTAAGATCCTTTGTAAGAAAATGCTTTCTTGCATTTTCCATACAGATCTCACACTGTTTATTCAGCTCGTTTAACCGTGCAACCTGTTCATCTGTTAATCTACCTTGTGCCATTTTTAATTCCTCCTGCATATTTTAATACTTATATTTTACCACTTTATGTAATGTTTAGCAATACTTTCTTAGAATTTCCTATCACATTCCATTATATTTATACTCAAATGTATTTTTCTACTTTTATAATAAATCTACCCTTTTTCGTATTTCCCATTACTTCTAATATTTTAAATCTACCTTTTCCTCTTATAGTTATAATATCTGCTTCTTTTAGCATTTTTGAAACCTTAATAACATTTTCAAAATTTACAAAAACTCTTCCAGCATTTATTATCTCTTCTGCTTTTGTTCTTGATGTTTTCGCAAGTTCTGAAACAATATTATCTAACCTTAATGAAGATACTATAATTTGTATTTCTTCTGTTTTTATTTCTTGTCTGTGTAATTCTTCAATTTTTTTAATTTGTATTAAAGACTTACCAAATCTTGTTAAACTTGTTATATTACTATTTACGAAATCTAATATCTCATTTAAAACTATAATATTAGCTCCTTCATCAAATACTATGATATCACCTAGCTTTTCCCTTTTTATTCCAAGCTTCATAAGACCACCCAGGTAATCTCTGTGTGTATAATTTCCTTGTAATTCATTTGGTAGAATAATTTCTATTATTTGCATTATATTGTTATAATTTTTTTCTACAAATTGTTTTTCAAGTTTTTCTGGATAAAAAATTACTACTTCTCTTTCAGCTTGGTCATTTCCTCCAAAAAACAAATAATTCTCACACTTTATGCTATTTAACAATTTTTGTATTAAGTTTTTTTGATATAAATCTAAAAAATCAGTATTTGTTATCTTATTTTTTGATTTTGCAAATTCCATCTTATCTAGAATTTTTGCAATTAGTAATCTATCCTCTTCTTTAGTATATTTCTTTAAAATTTCTTGTTTATTCATATTTATCCCTCTATTTTATAAACTATTATTATAATAACATATACTTTTATAGATTTCTACTTTTATGAAAATATCAAGACATAAATTTAGTTAATATTAATTTTATGTATTTTCTATATTGATCCTATAAGTAACTAAAAAAGAAATTAGTATTAACCTTTTACAGTTAATACTAATTTCTTTAGAACTCTGCATTTTCTCCTAATTCTTCTTCTATATTTAATAATCTATTATATTTGGCAACTCTATCTGTTCTACAAGGCGCTCCTGTTTTTATTTGTCCTGCATTTGTAGCAACAGCTATATCTGCAATTGTAGTATCTTCTGTTTCACCAGACCTATGTGATATTACAGCTGTATATCCATTTTTCTTTGCAAGCTCAATTGCATCTAAAGTTTCTGTTAAAGTTCCTATTTGATTCGGTTTTATCAAAATGCTATTTGCAATCTCATTTTTAATTCCTTTTTGTAATCTTTTCTTATTTGTTACAAACAAATCATCACCCACCAGTTGTATTTTATCTTTTAATTTATCAGTAAGTTTTCTCCAAGATTCCCAATCTTCTTCAGCAAGCCCATCTTCTATTGAAATAATTGGATATTTATTTGCAAGTTCTTCTATATACTCTACCATTTCATCTCTTGTTTTAAATACATCTGTTTTCCAAAAATAATATCCATCTTTTCCTATTTTTTTAGCTTCTTCAAACATCTCTGTACTTGCAACATCAAGTGCTAAACATATGTCTTTTTCAGGCTCATAGCCTGCTTTTTTAATTGCTGCTAATATAGCTTCAATTGCCTCTGTCTCATCTTTTAAGTTTGGCGCAAAACCTCCTTCATCTCCTACTGCGACAGAATATCCTTTTTCTTTTAATACTTTTTTCAAATTATGATATACCTCTACCCCCATTTGTAATCCTTCTCTAAAGGTTGTTGCACCTACTGGTATTATCATAAATTCTTGAATATTAATATTATTATCCGAATGTTTACCACCATTTAAAATATTCATCATAGGATGTGGCAACTTTTTAGCATTTATTCCTCCAATATATTTATAAAGAGACATACCTAACGAATTTGCCGCAGCTTTTGCTACTGCAAGCGATACTCCAAGTGTTGCATTAGCACCAAGTTTTGATTTATTCGGTGTATCATCTAGTAATATAAGTTCTTTATCGATTTCTAATTGATCATACACATTCATACCTTCTATTTTTTTTGCTATTTTCTTATTCACATTTTCTACTGCTTGTAAAACACCTTTTCCTAAATATCTTTCTTTATCTCCATCACGTAATTCGACCGCTTCAAAACTTCCAGTAGATGCTCCTGATGGCACCAATGCTACCCCTGAAAATCCTCCTTCTGTAATAACTTCTACTTGTACAGTTGGATTTCCTCTTGAATCTAGCACTTCTAGTGCTGATACTTTCTCAATACTTAAATAATCCTTCATAATATCTCCTCTTTCTAAATTAACATTTTTAACTATATATATTATGATACTGTTTTTTGAAATTTATTCCATTTTTATATAATAAAAAGTACCTAAACTAAGTTTAAGTACTTTCATAATTTACTATTTAATTTTCTTCTAATATTGGATTTATCTCTTCTAGTAATGTTTTTGTTATTATTTTGCTACTATAATCAAATTTTTCTTGATCTTTTGGTTCTAATTCTAATTTAACTATTTCTTTAATTCCTTTACGATTAATAATCGCTGGAACTCCTATAAATAATCCCTTTTGTCCATATTCTCCATCTTGATAAGTTGATACTGGCATTATTGCATTTTCATCATCAAGAATTGCTTTTACTAATCTTGTTAAAGAAATTCCAATTCCATAGTAGGTTGCTTTTTTCTTATTAATAATTTCATATGCTGCTTGCTGAACATTATTATATATTTTATCTAAATCTTTTATGTCTTTTCCATTTTCTTTCATAACATCCAGTAGTTTTTTACATCCAACATAACAATGTCCCCATGGAACAAAAGAAGAATCTCCATGTTCACCTATTATATATGCATGAACATTCTTACTAGCAATATCTAAATATTCTCCTATTAAGAAACGTAGTCTTGCTGTATCTAAAACAGTACCAGAACCTATTACTCTTTCTTTTGGAAATCCTGAAGTTTTATAAACAACATATGTCATTAAATCTACTGGATTACTTGCAACTACAAAAATACCTTTAAATCCATTATCAACAACTTGTCTTGTTATATCTTTCATGATTTTTGCATTTGCTTTTGCAAGTTCTAATCTTGTTTGTCCTGGTTTTTGGTTTAATCCTGCTGTTATTACTACTATATTTGCATCTTTACAGTCTGAATAATCTCCTGCTTTTATATCCATTTTACTAGGAGCAAATGGCATACCATGAGATAAATCCATTGCTTCTCCTTCTGCTTTTTCCTTTACAACATCTATTAAAACCATCTCATTAACTCCGTCCCTGGTTTAAAATAGAATATGCCATACTCATTCCTACAAATCCTGTTCCAATTAATACGATTTTTCTTCTCTCAACCATATTTTTTCCTCCTTAATTTTTATAAATATTCTAACCCTTTCTTAGCAAATTATAAGTAAAAATGAAAAATAAAAAGTTAAAAGTATAGATTCACTTTTTAAATAATAAATCTATTGTCTACTTTTTACTCTTATTTTTTCACTATTATTGGTTGGGGTACTGTGATTCGAACACAGGAATGTCGGAGTCAGAGTCCGATGCCTTACCGCTTGGCGATACCCCAATATGTATCTTTATATATATTAACACAATAAAAATAAAAATTCTAGTATTTAAACTAGAATTTTTATCTATTCAATTTTACTAGTATATTATTTGTTTAAAATAATATTTGCAATTAATATTGTAATCCGCTAATTACATCTATATATTTTTCATAATTTGGCTCATATTGTTTTAGCTTCTCATAAAACCTCTTTGAATGTGTTTTATGTTTTAAATGTATAAATTCATGTAAAACAACGTAGTCTATAATTTCTTCTTTATATTTTACAATATCTGGATTAATTATAATTGTACTATTATCACATTTACCAAGTGTATTTTTCATTCTTTCTAATTTATAGTCCTCTGGAGCATATCCTAATAAAATTCTTGTTTTTTCCATAGCTCTTTCAATTTCTCTTTCAGCTATAACATTATAGATTTTTTGCGTTAATAATTCTAATAACTCATCATTGTTAACCCTCTTGTATTTATAAGGAAGTTCTATTTTGATAACTCCACTTTCAATATCTACTTTCAACCCTCTTATGTTTTTATATCTAATTTTCAAATTACAATTTTGTCCTAATATTTTAACAATTCCACTATTAACATATTCTTCTTTTTTTACTTCATATTCTTTTATTTTTTCTAAAATCCATCTCTTTTTTTCTTCTACTATTTCTTGTATTTGGTTTCTACTAAAATACCAAGGTGCACATACAACTACCTCTCCATTTTGAACTGATATATATAAATTATTTTTTATTGTTTTATCAATTGTATATGTAATAATTTTACTTCTACTTTTAAAAAATCCCATTTAAATGCCTCCTTAAAATACAAAAATATGTTCTCGAACTTCTGTTTGTTTTATTTTACATTTTTGTTTTATTTTTGTCAATAGTTTTTTTAAATTTTTCTAACTTTTTTATTCTATAAATTTAAAATAAAAAATTATTGAAAAAAGTTAAATTTTGTTATACATTATATATATAATTTTTTCCAGAGGTGAATTATGAAAAAAAAGAAAAAACTAAATAAAAAAACTAAAAAACAATTTAAAAATTTAGAAAAATACAGATTAAACCTTCAATGGATACTTCCAATATTTATTATTATTTTAATACTCTCTTATTTTGGTGTTGAATATGTCAAAGATTTAACATATCAAAATGTGTATAATAATATTACTGAACTCAGTGAACAAACTACTGCTCAATTAAATCATTCTATAACAGAACAAAAAAAGTTTGTTGAAATAATGGTTGACTCTATTAATAGTGGTTATTTTAAAACTCCTGAAGAAATATTTAATCGTTATACCCACGATTTAGAAGATTATCACTTTACAAGACTTGTTATACTAGATAAGCAAGGAAATGGTACTACTAGTGATGGTCATATTGTAAAAAATTACCACAACATTCAAGAATTCTTTAATCAAGATACTGTATATTTATCTGAAAATAGACCTAGTACTGTTTCAGATAATCAAGTAAATATTTACTCTAAAACCTTTACTTTAAATAAAAAAGAATTAGTATTATTTGCAACTGTCAATACTGAAGATTATAAAGAAATCTTATTAAGAAGACTATTTCATGGTAAAGGTGGTACATATTTAATAAATAATAATGGTTCTATATTAATTGACTCTTTTAATGATATAAAAGAAAATAATATTAATTTATACAACTATATAAAAACAAGTTATAACCTAAATAAAGAAGATACTGATAAAATTAATCTTATGGCAGAAAATATTAAAGCAAAACAAGTAGGAACCTTTGATATTAAATTAGAAAAAAATACACATTTTATTCATTACGAAAAACTTAGCGTAAATGATTGGTATGTTGTAACTCTTGCACCTGATGATACTATTGCTAAAGAACTTACTACATTTTTAGAAATATCACTTGGTGTCTGCCTTTTAGTTAATTTTGTTATAGTAAGCATATGTATTTATATTGATCTTTCAAATCAAAAGAAAAATCATAAACTATATAAAGTTGCTTATATTGACCCTGTAACCTTACTTGGCAATGAAGCATATTTCAAAGATAATGGTTCTATATTTTTAAAAAGTTCTGTTAAAAATAAATACATTATCGTACTTGATATTAATAAATTTAAAGCGCTTAATAATATTTATGGATATGAATTTTGTAATCATATTCTAAAAACACTTGGAGAAAAATTAGTAAATATTCTACCTTCTAACAATATTACTTGTAGAATTTCTAATGATGTTTTTGCTACTATATTTAGTTATGAATATGATATCAAAAAACTACTTGACACAATCTTCAACAATGCTTCACATTTAAACATATCTGGTACTTCTGTTCATATTAATCTATCTATTGGAGTTTATAAAATTAATTCAAAAGATATTGATATAAATAAAGCTTTAGATAAAGCATATATGGCCCGTTTTAAAATAAAAGGATTATATAATGATAACTATTATATATTTGATGAAGTACTTGAAAATAAGTTGGTTGAAGAACAAAAAATTGAATCTTCTATGGAAGATGCTTTAAAAAACAGAGAATTTAAAGTCGTATACCAACCAAAAACTCTTACAGACAATGAAAAATTTATTGGTGCAGAAGCTTTGATAAGATGGTATAAAGATGGAGATATTATTTCTCCTGGCAAATTTATTCCTTTGTTTGAAAAAAATAAATTTATTATTAAATTAGATTTATATATTTTTGAGCAAGTATGTAAAGATATGGCTAGTTGGAAAGAAAAATATGATTATATACCAATTGTATCTATTAATGTTTCTAAGGAACATTTTGTAGATGAAAACTTTATTAATGAATATGTAAAAATCACTGATAAGTATAACTTAGATAGAGCTTGTATAGATTTAGAAATTACAGAAAGTGCAACAATTGATGGAAAAGTAGATGTTTTAAAAATATTAAATACTATAAAAGAAAAAGGCTTTACAATTTCAATTGATGACTTTGGAACAGGATATTCTTCTCTTAGTATGTTACAAAATATGCCAATTGATATAATTAAAATAGATAAAGTCTTTGTTGACAAAGCAGATTTAAATAGCAATCAAAATATTATTAACTATATTATGATACTTGCAAATCGTTTAGGAGTAAAAACAATTGCAGAAGGTGTTGAAACAAAAGAACAAGTAGATTTTATTAAAAGTATAAAATGCGATATGATTCAAGGTTATTATTATTCAAAACCTTTATCAAAACAAGATTTTGAAGATTATTTTAATAAGAACAGATAGTTTTTACATATTTTTAAGCATAGCTTTGCTATGCTTTTTTGTATTATAAAACCCCGAGATTGTCTCGGGGTTTTATAATACAATCAGCCAGCACAAATGAATGTGCTGGCTTTGAAAATGTTAAGCTTAGATTTCACCAACTCTGTATACGGCAAGAGGCTCAAATACGAAATCGAGCAACTTGATGAAATCAGTAATGCTGATGGCTTTACTCAAGCACTTCCTTTTCTTGCATTCGGGATGTACATCGTAGTGAGCTTCTCGATTCAGCAAATCCACATCCTCCTGCCTAGGTGTAACACGACAAAGTTTTCGAGTCACAGGGTCGTACTGAAAAAGGAGATTATCAACATTGCAGTTTCTTTCTACTTGAATGATGACATCTTCTAGATGAGTTGCTTTTTCAAGAACTTCAAGTGAATCTTTTTTTTCAGACTCAAAGTAGTTCTTCTCCTTTAAAGCTTGATAAATCCGTTCCTTGTCAGACATTTTCAAGTTCTCCTTTCAAAATTGAATTGAAATTATTTGTACAGTTGCTTTTACGCAATTATTAACAGTATACCATAATTTACATAAAAAGTAAAGATGTTAGATAAGGTTTTGCTGTTACTTTATGACAGTCTATACATTTAGTTATCTTTCAACTATACATATAATTATCTCTTTTTCAAGCTTTTTTTACTTTCTTTTTCTAATTGTTTTAAACTCTTTTTAGGTGTAGGTAATTCTTCTGGCATAGTACCACCATTTTTTGCTATTACTTCTCTTATATTTTTGCCAATGTTATAATGTGTGTTATTTGCTTCTTTTTCACTACAAATATTATCTTTTTTTAATCTTGATTCTGTCTGCGTAATTCGAAAAAGATTTGCTGCAAGTTCTTCACTACCCATATTGTCTAAAATATCTTCTCTGTATCTTAGTCCTTTTCTTTTAGCAATATCATCAGCAGTTTCTCCATTATATAAACCTTTATATCCTGAATTATGAAATTTATCAAAATTTTTTACACCTGCATTTTTAGCAGTTTG
>JAAVZA010000037.1 GCA_022791395.1 Clostridia bacterium | reverse complement strand
GGTTTATTGTCTCCTGGTTTATTGTCTCCTGGTTTATTGTCTCCTGGTTTATTGTCTCCTGGTTTATTGTCTCCTGGTTTATTGTCTCCTGGTTTATTGTCTCCTGGTTTATTGTCTCCTGGTTTATTGTCTCCTGGTTCATTGTCTCCTGGCTTATTATCTCCTGGCTTATTATCTCCTGGTTCATTGTCTCCTGGCTCATTGTCTCCTGGCTTATTATCTCCTGGTTTATTATCTCCTGGCTCATTGTCTCCTGGCTTACTATCTGTATTAATATTAATATCTATAGCTTTAGCAGAAACATTAAAACTAGAATTTTCTGAAAGATCACTATCTATCATAATATCACTTATACTTACTTTAGCTATACCAGCTGTAGCATTATCTTTTACTTTAAATGTAAGAACATAAATATCACTAGATGTTATTTTTGAAGTAGAGTTAGATATTACGGTTATACTGTTGTTTATTCCTAAATTTGCCCAATTATCATTTGATACTTTTGCACTTACAAGTTCCAATTTATCTTGATCATAATTATAAGTAGTATCGATTCCGTTTATTCCATCTTCACATGATACTGAAAGTGTTACAGTAAATGTTTCTCCTGGTTTTATAGATTTATTGTTAGCTATTAAATTTACTGTTCCTGTTGACGCATTAACAATATTTATGCCAGATAATATTAAACATAGTACCATTATACTTACTATTATTTTCTTCATTTTAATCCATTCCTTTTCCATTTTTTATAAATTATCAATTTTTCCTAATCTATATTTATTAATCTGTAATATATCTTGTAAATCCACTTTACCATCTTGATTTACATCCCCTGCAATTAATCCTATTCCTTTTAAACTTGTTTTATTTAATCTGTGTTTATTCATTTGTAGTATATCTTGTAAGTCGACCTTACCATCATTATTAGTATCTCCTGTAACTATAAGAGTGTATTCTAATGAGCCTACTTTTATTTTTGTATTAGTTCCTATAAGGTCATTTTCCTTCAAAATATTACCAGTTTCATCAGTAATCACTATCTCTTGTTCAGTTTCTACATTTTCTTTAAATATAGAAACTGTTGTTGCTGGTGAAATTCTTGAAATATATTTATCTTCTATTTTATATTTATTAGATGTAATTTTATCTGGACTTACAGGTTTATCTGGTTGTTCTGGTTTGTCTGGCTTATCTGGTTCTGTTGGCTCTTCTGGTTTAATTGGTTGGTCTGGATTTTCAATTCCTTCTTCAATAATCCAATCTACTTTAGCTGTAGCTGTCCCTATATTTCCAGCAATATCTTTAAATTTAAAAGTAAATTCTCCATTTTTTGAAAATGTATATGTATATGGATTTAATACTGTATCGCTTTCATTTTCATCTGTAGCTTCTTCACCATTATTTAAAACTGTAACTTTTTCGCTAGGAATAAGAGTTGCAATTACTTCATTATTAGTTTCAGTAGTAATGCTATATTCAATAGTAGCTGTTGGTGCTACTTTATCTATCCAGTTTACTTTTGCTTTTGCTGTTCCCGTTAACCCTGTTTCATCATCGATAAATTCAAATGTAAATTCTCCATTCTCTGTAAATACATATGTATCACTACCATTATTATTTGTAATTCTAATGTTTGTACTTGGATTTATAAGTCTTGCTACAATATCTTTATTGGTTGGTTCAGTTGTATCATATCCAATACCCGCTGTAGGATGTGGATTTTTAGTTATATCTTGATATAAGTTAAATTCTCTTGCTGCAAACCAATTTCCATTTGTTCTATCAGCAACAATTTTAACATATTGGACTTGTTTATCTCCTTCTATATCAAAACTTTTAGTATTAGCTATGGCTTGTTCAACAGTATCTGCTTTATTAGTATAAGTTAATCCTGTTTTTTGTGATAACACTTCCCAATTTTCACCATCTGTACTTCCATAAATTGTTCCATCATATATTTTTCCATTTCCTCCACCAGCAGGTACAAACTCTACTGCTGATAAATATACTGGTTTATCTAACTTAATAATAATAAATCTTTGAGTATCTGTTCCATTCCATGCAGAATGATATCTTGTATTATAGTTACCATCAATTGCATTAGCTGCTTGACCTTGATTAGCAGTTGCTTCCGTCGAAACTCCTGCAATAGTTAAATGTGATACTGGAATATATTTTCTTGTATCTGGTTGATTATCTTGTGTATAGTTATAAGTAGCAATTTCACTTGGAAGTGCTGTTTTAGTTGCACCTACTCTTACTTGAACTGTTTTATCACCAGTCAAATCTGGTGAAGCATCTTTATATGAGGTCCACGCATCTGTTTCCTTCATACGCCATTCCATAGTAAGATTTGCACCTACAATACGGTTTTCTAAATCATTTGCATATAAATTATTAGGTATAGTTCCATTTGTAATATCTATTTTATATAAATTTTCTTCATCATAATTTACACCAACAATATGAATATATATATCATTTTCTGCTGTAATATTATTTATTTGTTCTTGTGTTAGTTGTAATTTGTGTGGTTCTTCTGCTGTAAATGAAACTTCTTTCCAAGTTTGTTTTCCGTCTATACTATAATCCCAACGTACACCATTTCCATCAAAGCGACTTGATAATACAATTTTTCCTGCATCTTCTCCATCAAATGAAAATGTTGCTATTGTTTTATCTAATTTTCCTAATAAAAAGTTTGCTTCTAGTCTTGTAAGGCTAGGTTGATATACATAATATTTATCAGCTGTATTATTAGGTAATTTACTTGCTTCTGTTAAAATTCTTGTTTGTAAAAGTGTAAATTTATAAGAATTCTCTACACTTGTTAGTTTTGGTTTTATTAAGTTTGTTAGTTGATACATTGGTAATGGGAAACATTTTAAGTTTTCTGCTAATTCTTGAGCTAAGTCATAAAAATCATTTTCTGTTTTGTTTTCATTTTGATTATATACCTCAATTAATCCATACCAAGCATCAATATTTATAGGTTGTATTTCTAATGCTTTTCTATAAATTTCTTCTTGTTTTTCTAAATCACCTTTATATACGTTTGCAAGTATAATATTTTTTTGAGCCTTTTCAAGATTTTCATAATCATTTAATGCTTCTTGCGCAAGTGCCATATAAACCACTTGATATGACCCTCTAGAATAACTAGCATTTCCCCAACCTAGTAGCATTCTTTCGCCTTTTTCTGATGCAGTCCATCCACTTACGTCATTATCAATATTCCAGTAACCTCTTCCTTGTGCATCTTTTGTATAATATAAAAGTGCTGCATGTCCTGGTTGTCCAATAACTGTTGCAGGTATACCATGTGTTGCACGAATATTTGAACCTGTTTTTGATATACCTCCACAAACACAACCAGTTCCGAATTTGTTTCTCATATTCATCCACACTTTATATAGTTTATATTCAGCAGTACCTCTTGTTACAGATATTTCATAACTTTTAGTATTTTTACCTCCTGGTATGGTATAGCTTAAATCGAATAATCCTATTTTTTTATTTTCTTCGCTGTTTTCTCTATCCTTTACAGAAAATAATTCATTAAAATATTCTTTATTAGCTTCATCATAATAAATTGGATTACCATAATTTGGCCATACATAAGCTATATATGGATGTGGTGTTAAGTAGTTTGTTGTTTTATATTGATCTAATCTATCTTGCACATATGTATTTAACCATAAAATTTCTTCATCATCTATAGCATTGTTCATAATAAAACGCATTTCTTCAACTTGTAAAGCTTCAAACCAAGGTGTAATATCTAAACTTTCAGTTGCTTTTAATTTTCCATTTTTATGCATATATTTATATATTGCATAACGTCTAAGTGCATCTGATTGATTTTCTGTTGCACCTGATTGCATCCATAAACCAACTCTTTGTGAATGTGTTAATGAAAGTGAAATTGCCATTTTTTTGTATAAATCGCCATAAGTCATTTGTGGATACCATTTATTGTTTAGAACTTCTGTATCTATAAAATCATCTTTATATTCATCATAAAGTCTAGCAAGTTGTGTTAATGAATTATAGTAACTTCCACCTTCTGGTGTTCCGCCTAAAATATATAATCTTAAGTTATTTACATCTCCTGTCAACCATTCATATGTATTCTTATTTATTTCACTTTCTCCTAAGAATTTCTTTAATGCATAGTTACCTGCTTTACTAATAAGCTCTCTTTTAAGAACTAATAATTCATATTCAGGATTTGTAAAATCCGCATTGGCAAATTCTGTTTTAATTCTATTATCTAGTTCTGTTATAGATGGAACTAGTCTATCTGCCTCATCTACATATGTATCTTTAATTAATTTTGCATCTGCATAAACAGAATGGTCATTTCCATTATTCCCATTTGAACCTGCTTCTAATTTTAAGAATTTTTCAGTTTTAATGTCTATTTTAACAAATGTTGCATTATCTCCTGGTTTACATACTTTACCTGCTTCATTTTCTCTTAGGTTCCAGTTTTTTCCATCTGTTGATGTATAAATTTTAAATATTACACCATTACTAGAACTTGCTGCTGTTTTATTTAATCCTATATATGCTGTAAAATAATCATAATCATAATTTCTTAAATCATATATTACTGTTGATGCGGCATGAGCCCATATTCCTTTTTCAAATGAATAATACGCTCCCTCTATTTTTACAGAAATTAAAGAATCATCTCCAGCCTTGTCTAAGCGAAGCTCTTTCCATCCAGACTTTGATGCTGGATCATAAGGAATATCTGATAAATAGCAAAATTCTTTGTTTTCCTCAGTTGCAAAAGCTTTGTTACAACATTTTGGTACTAAAAATACTACTAATAATAAAGCAAAACAAATAGCTATTTTAGATAAAATTTGATGCTTGCTTAAGTTATTTTTAATATTTCTTTCCATCAAAAAAACCTCCAATTTTCAATATTATTTTTATTATAGCACATTTTCCCAGTTATGTAAATTCTTTGTGAATTTTTTTATATTTTTTGTATCCTTTATACATTAATTTACTTTAATCTATAATGTCCTGTGATAGGTTCTATATTATTCCAAAAAATTAATGTGTCTTCTTCTCTTTCTGGTTGTGAAGCATTATGTATTAAATATGTAATACCATATTTATTTCTTTTATCAGATATAATTCCTATATGACTACTACCAAAAATAACAATATCACCAGCTTGCCATTCAGCTATGTCAGTTGGATCATTTGTAAGTTTTATACATATTTTTTCAAAATATACTTTCAAATTTCGAACTCTTCTAAAATCTATATTGGGATCTGGTCTTCCATTAACAGCTGGATAATCCTTTACATTCTTTGATATATCTTCATCTATCATATCTTTTAAGGGATAGCCTGCATTTTTAAACGCTCTCCAAATAACGTCTGTACATACTCCTTCATTATCTGGTGGATATCCTCCTTTATAATATGTACTTCTATAGGTTGGCTTGTTTTGAGCATCTTTTCTTGCACCTAACAAAATATCAGTATAATCATCTATTCCATTACCATTTTTATCATTACTACTGTATATTCTTTGAATTCCAAAATCCTCAGCATAATATACTTTCTTATATTTATAATACAAAAATATAATTGCAATTGTTAAAAGTATGATTAAAACCAAAATAATAACTATTGATAATATCTTTTTTAATAAATCCTTTTTCATAGCTTTACCCTCTCTTCTATATGCTATAAATGTAACATATATTTAAGATTTATTCAATAATTATTTATCGCTTTAAGTTTACATATTGCATTCATTTTTAGATTATGGTATAATTTTAATATTAGATTTGTTCTAATGTAACAAAAAGAAAGTTTGCTTTTTAGACTTTCTTTGTAACTCGTTAACATGCTTTATGCACATGCATCTATAGTAAAGAGAGGAAAATGAGTATGAAAAGAAAAAATGTATTTGTTGTAGGTAGTAATGGCAAAATGGGGCGGATTGTTTGCAATCTAATTAAAGCAAGCTCTGATCTGGAGCCTTTTGCCAGCTTTGACCATGATTGGCCAAGTGAATGCGTTAAACGTTCATACTGGAAATGTGGAGATGGTTGCTTAGACGACATTGATGTGATTATAGATTTTTCACATCCTGATGCCACAATGAGCGTCTTGCCGTTCGCCGTTAAAAGCAGCATTCCTATGGTAATTGCAACCACCGGATTTGATGCTGAGCAGGTAAAAAGGATCGAAGAAGCAGCAACCGTAATACCGATTTTCAAGTCGGCAAATATGGGCCTTTGCACCAAGCGTTTCATTTCTGTGGTAAAGTATGCAGCCAGAGTTTTTCCGGCTCCGTATGAGATCTCTATTCATGAGATTCATCATAGTGCCAAGAAAGACGCTCCCAGCGGTACAGCAAAAATGCTTTTTGATGCGGTTAATGCAGGTCGTGATGGAACTTTGTTTTACCATTTCGATTCCAACGACAAAAAGGGCGAAAACGAAGTTTGGGTTTCTTCCGAACGTGTTGGCAGCTTCCGCGGAGAGCATGTTGTTACCATTGCTGGTGCAAATGACTATTTGCAGTTAAGGCATTCTATTGCCGACCGTGCAGTTTTTGCAGAGGGTGCATTGGAAGCCGCAAGATACATCATGCAGCAGACTGAGCCTCGCATTTACACACTGGATGACTTGTTCAATGAGTAAGGCAAAACAGGAATCGCAGAATATCGCGATTCCTGTTTTTGTTATTTATTACTAATATGTATATTACTTAAATCTACTTTAAGTTCTCTTGAAATAATATTCTGTATTTGTGCTATCTGTTCTTCTTTTAATTCCTTTGCTTTTACCACTACACTAACACTTATATCGTTTACAAATATTACTGAGTCCTCAAACCCTTTTGTTGAAAGTAAGTTTTCTGCTATCATTATAGCATTTTTGGTTTGATTTATTTTTGTAATCTCTTGCTCTGATATTGCTTTTTGTTCCCCAGAAATACTTGTGCTCTCTAATAACTTTTGATATGTTTCTAACATTTGTGAATACATTTTTTCTCTTTCTAGCTTTGATGTTGCAAAATAATCATCTGTTTTTGCACTTGTTTCTACTGATGTATCCTTTTCATTGTCCATTGTTTGAGTATTAGTATTTTCATTATCTACATTTGTTTGAATAGTATTATTATTTTCTTTTTCATTAGTATTATTAATTGTATTAATTATATTTTGTTTATCTTTTTCTTCTAATAATTCTCCACTGTTTACAAGTGTTGCATCACCAATTGCGGCATATTGTTCTCCTCCTATTACATTTGAATCTGAAGTCACTGTTGTTTCATTTGCTGTATAATTTAAATAACCTGCTGTAACTAACATTAACGCAATTACTAAAATTGCTAATTGATTTTTCTTTAAAATCTTCATCATTGTTTTTTCCTCCTCTAAAATTAAAGTTTTATTTAGTATATTTTTTCTTTATTTCTGTTATTCTTTTTTCATTTCAAATACTTGTATTTTGTGTGTCTGAAGCCCTGTAACCGCTTCTACTGCCTGAACAATATCATTTTTAATAGTTCCATTTCCCGCACCAGCTGCTGTCACAATTGCACCTTCTATCTTAGGCTTTACAACCTTTCCGAGTTACTGGTACTTTTTCACCATTTTCTTCTTTATATATGATATCCTTTGCTGTATCAGTTTGTGTGGTAGTACGTGTTCCTCCGTCCAGAATCTTTTTCTTCTATTACACTATTTTTATTGTTTTCATTATACATTGCAACGACTTCACTACTTTCTGAATATGTAATTAATACTTTAACTTTACCCACTCCATCAATATTAGCTAATATTGCTTCTAATCTTTTTTCTAATGTATCTTCCTCTACATTTGCTACTGTGTCTGTTGCTTCTACACTTGCTAACTGTTTTGTAATATCTTCATTTATTTCTTGCTTTTTCTCTTTTTTATTTTTATCTCCACTCCAAATGCTATTAATAGCAATAACTGTGATTATAAGTATTACTATAAAAACCACTATGTTTTCTATTTTTTTCTTACTACTTTTCTCATTTTGATTAAGTATTAGCGCCTTAATCTTGTCTTTTAACATACTTTTTCCTCCTTTTAAAAAATAAATAATTTATATTAAACCTTATTGATATTGCATCTTAATGTAGAAGCTTCATTCGTTTATCTTTATACTTTTCTTATTTATTTCATATACACTCGATATATATTTCTTTATCTCACTTTTTTCATTTTCTTTTATATCTTCTTTGATTACATTATTTGTAGCATTTTCTAAAGTGTTTCCTATTGTTACCTTTTCTATTTTATTAACTGTTATTGCATTTGTTTTAGTAGCACTTTTTTCTTCCTTTTGTTTATATACTGATAAATTAACACTACTTATTTTTCCATAATTCAATTCATTTTTAAACTCTATATATAGCTCTATCTTTTCTACTATATATCCTTGTTCTTTTAGTTTTTCCTTCATATCTTGTTTTATATTATTTTCATATATTTCTTCTATTGATTTATCATTATTTTTTGTTAAACTTTGTGATATAGTTTGAGAAGTATCCATTTCTTTAAAATACTTTTCATAATCAAGGTTATCTAAATCTATATTAGTAATTTTTGCTAATATTGGTGATATAATTGTAAATAATATGTATACACCTATTACTGCTTTTATGTATTTTTTATTATTTCCACTTGGTAATATCATTTCTATAATGCTAGCAATTATTACAGCTACAATAATTTGTTCTGCCCAAGTGCTAAGAAAATCAATCATCTAAACCTCACAACCTATCTATACATAAGTCCACTGTTGGATATTTTTATTACTAATGTCACACCTATAATAAGCATCACGGAAACAGTAACCAGCATTGCCAGTAATATTTTAAAAGTATCTCCAATTCCGTGATAGTAATGATATAATTTTTTCATCTGCAATTGGTTCTACAATAGCGGAGGCTATATAGTATGTCCCCATCAGTAAGGCAAGTTTTATTATTGGTATAATACAAATTCCAATTACCACAATAACTCCAACAATGCCTACCGCATTTTTTAAAATATTACTACAACCTATCACTGTATCAACTGCATCTCCAAGAATTTTTCCAACAACTGGTATAAAGTTTGATACCGCCGCCTTAGCAGTTTTTGCAGTAATTCCATCTACACTACTAGATAAGCTTCCCTCTAGCGATAGTATTCCAACAAATAGTGTAAGAGCAATTCCTAATGCCCATATTGTAGTACTTTTAAAGTATTTTGAGATCTTTCCAATCTGTATTCTATCCGATACTTTTGAAATAATTCCAAGTGCAGTTCCTATCAATATAAATGGCAAAAAAACTTTTGTTATCATATTACCAATAAAATTAATTAAGAATAATAATATTGGTTGTGCAATACCAGCTGATGTAATACTTCCCGTGGTCATCATTAATGTTATTAATATTGGTATCAAACTTCCGTGAAAACCCTACTAAATTTGATATTGTATCTTTTGTTAATTTAATAATGTCTGAAAAATTGCTCATTACAAGAGTTACAATTAATATATATTGAACATAATATGTAATTTGAGATATACTTTTATTTTCTAATCCATCACTTATACTTTTTAAAATGCTATGTACTACAATAACTACAATAATGCTCCCGTACTATTGTAAGGGTCTGGCTAACCTCTTTTCCAAACAAATTTATAATTTTACTAAATATAGTTTTATTATCAATATTTCCTTTTATTGCATCACTCATTAAATCATTTAGATTAATTCCAGAAAAAACTTCTCCGTGTATATTTATTAGCTTCATCTACAAACCCTTTAATGTTTAATGTTTCAGATTGACTTTTTAAGATTTCTTCTTGTGAAGCTGAGCATGGAGTTATTATTAGAAAAAATGTTATAAATAGAAATAATACTCTTACTATCCTTTTCCTTTGTTTTTGCATTACTTTCCCTTTCTTTAGTTACTGTTATATGTAATTAAAATTGTTCCTATGTGGTAATCTAAGCCTCAATATTTTATGGTAGTACTTTTACTACTGTTTCAAGAAGTGCAGATACAATTGGTATTGAAATAGCAATAATTATTACTTTTCCACCTAGATCTACTTTGTTTGCAATTGCTGTTTCTCCTGCATCTTTACATACACTTACTGCAAATTCTGTCAAAAATGCTATTCCTGTAATTTTTATTAATATTCCTAAAAATTCTCCGTTAATAGCTGTTTTTAGTGATATATTTTCTAGTAATTGAATAATGCCTGTAATTTTTCCTAAACTCATAAACAGTATAATTGCCCCTCCTAAAATAGAAGCATACATTGCAAATTCTGGCTTGTACTGTTTTAGTATAATAACAACAATTAATGTAATAAAAGCTATTCCTACTATCTTAATAATATCCATTTGCTCTCCTTACAAATTAAATAATACTCTAACTGAATCAAATAATGTGCTAATTTCCTTTATTACCATAGTAAGTACGATAACAAGTCCTGCAAGTGTAGTCATCATTGCTTGATCTTCTCTTCCTGCTCTTACTAATACTTGATGTAGCACTGCAACTAAAATTCCAATTGCAGCTATTTTGAAAAGTAAATTAATATCCATAATCTTCTCCTTTGTTTTTAAGTTTTTATATAAGCACTATAACTAATGCAAGTCCAGAAACAACTCCGTAATGTCTTATATAATTTCTCATTTTTTGTATATTCTTTCTCCGCTTTTTCTATTTGTGTATCTATAAATATATCAGTTAATTCAATTTGGCTTACTTGTCCATCTAGATCTGTTTTACCTAATAGCTTTCCAAGCCCTTTAATAACTTCTTTATCTTCTTTATTCATACTTGTATTTGATACTTCTATTGCATAATCCCACGCATCTTTTGCTGTGTTCTTATGCATATTTCTACTAGCATTTATAAAGATATTTGCAATATTTTCTTTTAAATTACCTGAAATTTCTTTAAATATTTCTGGTACTGGTTCATATGTATATTTTATTTTTGTTTCAAATATGTTTAATCCTCTTTTTATTTCTTTTAAATCTTCTACTCTGTTTTTATATTTGTTTGATATAATTATTCCAATATATGAGGAAAATAGTAGTATTGCTGTTAAACTTATAAATTTTATAATTATCATAATAACTCCTTTTTATAAAGTATATTCAGCTTGTACTACTTTTAGAACTATTTTTTATATTTTATGCTAATACATATTCTAAATTTATTTTATTTAAGTTATAAACCTTAGCTATTTCCCCTTTTCTTTCTTCATCCAAAAAAATAAGTCTTTCAAATATATGTGTATCTATAAGAGTATAAATTTCTGGATTTAGTTTTATATCTTCCATACTTTTTCCATGTACTGTAAAAATCCCTTTAATACCACAACACACTGCATAATTAATTGCTTCTACATCATTTTTATTTCCAATCTCATCTGCTACTATAACTTTTGGCGACATAGAACGAATCATCATTTTCATTCCCATCCATTTAGGAACATTATCTAATACATCGGTTCTTACTCCAACTTCATTTTGCGGAATTCCTTTATACATAGCGGCAATTTCTCCTCTTTCATCTACTACTCCTACTGTTATTCCTTTAAAACTAATTTGTTCCATTCCATTACTTATTTTTCTAACTAAATCACGAAGCATTGTAGTTTTTCCGTACTCCTGGCGGAGATATTATAAGAGTGTTAAATACATTGTTTTCTTCTATATTTAATACATGTTTAAGAATTCTATTACTTGCTCCAATAATTTGTTTTGCTATTCTAAAATTTAAACTTGAAATATAGCCAATGTTTGTTATTTTTCCTTCTGTCATTACGACACTTCCAGTAATACCAACCCTATGTCCTCCTTTTAAGGTAATATATCCATTACAGATTTGGTTTTGATATGAATAAATAGAGTTATTACATATGTATTGTAAAATTTCTAATATTTCTTCTTGTGATACTGTTAAATTTTCTATAACTTGTTCTAAATTTGTATATTTTAATATAACTGGTTTAGATGCTCTTATTCTTATTTCTTCTAGAAGGTTAATTTCATCAGTACTTTTATCTTGTACAATCTTTCTATTTATTTCTCCTGCAATTCTCTTTGGAAAATATGATAATATTTCATTTAAATTTAACATAACTTGTCCCCTTTCACGCCTCAAAGAATTTTCTACCCTTAAATATTTACTCATTTTAAAATAAAAAAATAGAACATATATTAATATATATGCTCTATCTCTTATTTTAGAACTCTATTATTCTTCCCAGTTATGATATACGTTCATTACATCATCTAAATCATCTAACATATCAATTAGTCTTTGCATTCTTTCAGCACCTTTTTCATCTAGTGAAACATATGTACTTGGAACTTGGCTTATTTCTGCTTCTAAAAACTCTAGACCTTCTTTTTCAAGTGCTTCACGAACATTTGAAAAATCTTCTGGTGATGTTGTAATCTCATAACATTCTTCTTCTACTGAAAAATCTTCTGCACCTGCTTCTAAAGCAAGCATCATTAAATCATCTTCACCTTTATTAGTTGTTTCTTTATCAATTACAATAACACCTTTTCTTTCAAATAGGTATGATACACAACCTGTTGTACCTAAATTTCCTCCACATTTATCAAAAGCGTGTCTTACATCTGATGCTGTTCTATTTTTATTGTCTGTACTTGCTTCAACAATAACAGCTACTCCGTTTGGTCCATATCCTTCATAAATTATTTCTTCGTAATTTGCACTATCTCCTGCACCACTTGCTTTTTTTATTGCATTATTTATTGTATCATTTGGCATATTTGCAGCCTTACATTTTGCTATAACATCTTTTAATTTAGAGTTACCCGCAGGATCTGGTCCACCCGCCTTAACTGCTATTAATAATTCTCTTCCTAATTTTGTAAATGCTTTTCCTCTTGCTGCATCTGCTTTTCCTTTTTTTGCTTGAATGTTATGCCATTTTGAATGTCCTGACATGGTAAAATCTCCTCCTTTAAAATTTGTAAAACGAATTTTACTCTTCACTTTTAACTTTTCATTGAATTATTGTAACACACTTTTTGTTATTTGTGTAGTAGTTTTTATAAAGTTTCTATTATATATTTAATATCCTCTATTGCTTTTTCTATATTCATCATTCCGTTTCCAATAGGATAATAAACTGGATATACTTTATATTCCTTTCCTGCAATATTTTTAGAAAAGTTTTGTTTTCTACATTGTGATACAGATACATTTCGATTTAATACAATAGAACTAACTTGATTCCCTAATGTTATAATTATTTTGGGATTAATTATTTCTATTTCTTTACACAATAAATCTAAATATTGGATATAAACAGAATTAGGCAATACTCTTGCATCTATTTGAGTACATTTTCCTAAATTAGTTATAAAATATTTATGTTCTTCTACATTTCCATATACTAAATCTGCGAATTTTTCATCCCATTCTTGAGGTTTCTTTGTCATAATATTCTCATATATTTTTTTATCAAGTAATCCTATTCTATAAAATAATTTCCATATATTTTTAGTTCCTATCCATGGAGATCTTCTGCCTTTCCAATTAGGATTTGATGCAATATTTCTACCTGTTGGATTCATAAAAACAAAACAAATATCTGGCTTATTAGTACATCCACCATTATATATAGATTTTAATTCTTTTGCTCCATATTCTAATTGTAATTTATCATATTCAGCTTTTAAATCTTCTAATTGCATATTTTATTACTCCTACTTACTACAATTATTTACTATAAAATTAATAACATCCTCTTCTTTATAGTTCTCTTTATTTCTATTCCTATCGTCTTCTGTTAAATCAACAAAATACTTATTACATTCTGGCATAATAGACATTGAATCCAATGGATAACCTGGATTTCTTTTCTCGCAAGGCCTGTCTACGAAATAGAAATGGCTCTTACTCCAACTATATTCTTTTGGTTCTTTCCCATCATATATTACCATTCCATATACCCATTTAGCTGTTAGTTTTCCACCATATTCCTTAACCAAATTACAATAATATTCAATCATTTCATCATCATTTAGTTCTTTTCCATTTACTCTTCTTACATGAGTTCCTGGTTGTTTTTCTTCTGGCAACTCTTCTATATATAAATTATTATCCATACCTATAGTTGTGATTTTGGTTTTATCGTAATATGCTTTGGCTTTTATATAAGCATTTTCTATAGCATTCTTTCCTGTTTCTTCTGGTTTTAGATTTATTCCTATATCTTTGATAGTTAATACTTCTATATCATTCTCTTTTAATTTTTCTACATATTTTTTTATTTTTGCTGGATTTGTTGTTGCAAATAGTACCCTCATTTTACTTGACCTCCTAAAAACCACCTAAACAATTATTTTCTATGATTATTATAATAGCATAAAAACTAATGATTATCAATAAAATTAAAACATCTTTTCTTTATTTTACAATACGTTATTTAATCTTTTTAAATACTTTATGTAATATATTATTTCACTATATTATATACAAGTATTATTTGTATATTTAAATTAATTTTTTACTTTTAAAAATAAAATAACCATACTTTATAGATATTAAATTTCTATAAAATATGGTTTACTTGTTTGTTGATTAAATTGTTCCAAAATTGTGTCTAAAACATCTAACTCAAAAGCAAACTCGCTGTGGTTCTAAGGATAGAGCAATTTATATTATGCCATTTGCTATGTCCTGACATTGTAAAATCTCCTCCTTTAAAATTTGTAAATTTTACTCTTCACTTTTAACTTTTCATTTTATCATACTTTTTTTATTCGTCTAAATTTCAAAGTAGCCCCACTACAAATGTACTACAATTTTATCATTTTGTTGTACATTCGTTAATATTATTCCTCTTTTCTTATTGGGTGTCTTATAACTGTTTTTAATTTATTTACATCACATCTTCTTGGATCACTTAAATAAATTTCATGATGAAATCTTGTGTCTGTAATATCTAGTTCATATCCATTTTCTATCATATATTCGTGCATTAAATTAATAGTATTTGGTTCATCATCATAACTTCCAATGTGCATACATTGAACACAGCTTCCTTCATCATAAGTTAAAAATTCCACTTCCTGAAAGTCTGTTTTTTTCTTATTTGTTGCTTCCTTAATAGCCCACTCAAAGTCTTCTTTCGTTACAAAGTCTGGTAATCTAATAATAGATATAAAGTTCATTTGGTCTTTATTATTATAGTCAATACTATCCTTCATTCCATCTTGCCACCAAAATCCTTCAAGTGGTGGAACAACATATTCAAAATAACCATCTATCTTATGTATTCCTTTTCCTTTCTACTCATCTAATGCAATATAAATATGAATTTCTTGTTTCTGCATATCTTCAGAGTTGTTTTGATATTCTTCAAAATCGCAAGTGTATTTCCTTTTTAAATCCATGTTCCATATTTCTTGCCAAGCCTGTCCTACTGAATTTTGCACATCTCCTGTTATAACAAACTTAGC
>JAAVZA010000036.1 GCA_022791395.1 Clostridia bacterium | reverse complement strand
GTTTCCCCACCTACTAATGCACATCCTGCTAATTTACAACCATCTGTTACTCCTTTTACAATTGTTGCTACCATTTCAGGTATATTTTTCCATAGTGACATATAATCTAAGAAAAATAATGGTTTTGCTCCACAGCACACTATGTCATTTACACACATTGCTACACAGTCTTGTCCTATTGTATCATGTTTATTCATTAAAAAAGCCAATTTTAGTTTTGTTCCTACTCCATCTGTTCCAGATACTAAAATTGGTTTTTTCATATTTGCTATATCAGGCGCAAAAAGTCCGCCAAAACCTCCAAGGTCTCCAATTACACCTTGTGTGTATGTACTTTGTACATATGATTTCATTAATTCTACTGATTTATATCCTGCTGTTACATCTACTCCAGCTTCTTTATATGACTCGCTAAAACTTTTTTCCATAAAGGCATCTCCTTTTCTTTTTTATACTTTTATATAATACTATATTACGACTTTTTTTACAAGTTTTTTTAAAGATTTTCTTAGGGAAATAGTTGCTATTTGCAATTTACATAAATTTATGTTATTATTATGTAGTACAAGTTTATTTAGTACTGTAGTAATACTGTTGCGACTGTTATTTGCCTAATTTCACATTTCTCGTATAAGGAGGTCACCTATATGTATGAGATGATGGAATTAATTAGTTTGAAGCGGAAGAAGAATATTTTCATCTTTCTTTTTCTTGCTTTGATAGTTGTGTTCTGTGTCACAATCTCTATGATAGCAAAATCATCAATTCATGATGTTGTTCAAGTTGTTTTGATGATTGCTGTTGCACTTATCACTATTCTTCTGGAGTTTTTCATTACCTATATACTTAGTAAATATTTCAGAAGAATAACTCTATTAAGACTTCCGATGGTGTATAGGCCTGTAGCTTTATCATCAATAAGTGATATTCCTGATTATGTGCCGAAATATCACATAGCTACTGTATACGCAAGGAGAGGGTTTTATAAAGATGTTGATATCAAATTCATTTATACTGATGAAACGAAGGATCATCACCTCTCTCTCAGCATGGAAGAAGCCGAAAAGTTCATAGTTTTTTGATGTTATATTGATTAGTGAAAATTAGAGCAGATTGTACGGTTGCAAGCCAAAATGAAAACACGATACCTTGTTTTTTAGGGCATCGTGTTTTCATTTAGTTCATTTGTACAGTTCCTACTATACTGTTTATATCTTCTATATTATATTTTTTCATATAGTTTTCTATTCCTTCAACTACTTTTATTGATTGATTTGGTGCTATGAAGTTTCCTGTTCCTACTGATACCGCACTTGCTCCTGCTAGCATAAATTCTATAGCATCTTCACCTGTTACTATTCCTCCAAGTCCTAATACTGGTATTTTTACTGCCTGTGATGCTTGATATACCATTCTTACTGCTACTGGTTTTACTGCTGGTCCTGATAATCCACCCATATTGTTTGCTAGATGTGGTCTTCTAGAGTGTATATCTATACTCATTCCAAGTAAGGTGTTTATTAGTGATATTCCATCTGCTCCTGCATCTTCTGCTCCACGAGCTGGGTCTTGTATACTTGTTACATTTGGTGTTAATTTTACTATTAATGGTTTATCTAGTACCTTTCTTACTTCACTTGTAACTTGTTTTACTCCTTCATATGTTGTTCCAAATGCCATGCATCCTGCTTTTACGTTTGGGCAAGATAGATTTAATTCTACCCCATCTATGTCTAGAGTATTTAATACTTTTGCAAGTTCTACGTATTCATCTATAGAACTTCCACATGCATTTACGATTATTGCAGTGTCAAATTTTTTTAAGTATGGTAAGTCATTATTCATAAAGTATTCTACTCCTGGATTTTGTAATCCTATTGAGTTTAACATTCCTGCAGTTGTTTCATATACACGTGGTGGTTTATTTCCTGCTTTTGGTTTTAAAGAGGTTCCTTTCGTACATATTCCTCCTAATTTATTTAAATCTATAAATTCTTCGAATTCTCTTCCATATCCAAATGTTCCTGAGGCTACTGTTACTGGATTTTTCATTTTTATTCCTGCTAAATTTACACTTGTATTCATGTTTTTCCTCCTATTTTTTCTAAATTTCTACATCTTCTGCATTAAATACTGGTCCTGCTTTACATACGTGCCAATAAACAGGTGCATCCTCTGGGCTTTTTGCTGTTTTAACAGCACATCCTAGACATACTCCTATTCCACATGCCATTTTTTGTTCTAATGATATTTCACATGGTATATTTTTTTCTTTTGCATAGCTTTTTACTGCTTTTAACATTGGTAATGGTCCACATGCAAATATTTTGTCTGGTAATTCTTTTTCACAGTCTTTTTTTAGTTCATTTATTGAAAATCCTTGTATTCCATAGCTTCCATCGTCTGTTGTGATTGTTAATTCATCTGATACCTTTTTGAATTCTTCTTCTAAGGTTATTAATTCTTTGCTTCTAAATCCCATATACATATGTACCTTTGTAGTGGTTTGTTCTTTTAATTCTTTTGCTAATTCATATAATGGAAATGTTCCTATTCCTCCACCTATTATCGCTACTTTTTTGTAATCTTTTATACTGAAGGTTCCATATCCAAGTGGCCCTAACACATCTAATTTTTCTCCTACTTTACGTTTAGCTAATAACTCTGTTCCTTTTCCTTTTACTTGGAATATGAATTCTAGTATTCCTTGCTCTTTTTCTAAGTTATATATACTTATTGGTCTTCTTAATAGTGGTTCTATAGCATCTACTACTCTAATTTCTATAAAGTGTCCTGGTTTTGCTGATTTTACTATTTCTTCTGCTTTAATACTAAATTTATATATGTCTTCTTTTAGTTTTTCTATTCTTAAAATTTCTGCTTTGCAATTTACTTTCATTTTTTCTCTCCTTTTTTATCTTTATAAGTTTTGTAGCCTTCTAATGCATATTGGGTAGTTATAGTTAAATTCTCTGGCAATTGTTCAATTGAAAACCATTTCATATCTATATGCTTTAATGGTTCCATTATTTTTGGTTCTCCTTTTATGATCTTACATAAAAATGATGGCGATATCCAATGTGATTTTTCATCTGAAATAATATGGTCGCAAATACCAAGTAGGTCTATAATTTCTATTTCAACACTAATTTCTTCTTTTATTTCTCTTTTAACTGCTTCATGAAATGTTTCAAACATTTCAACTTTTCCTCCTGGTATAGACCAATATCCTTTTTCTGGTGATTTATTTCTTTTTTGTAATAATAGTTCATTTTTATCGTTTATAATAGATGCACCACAGCCAACACCAATATAATCTTTTCCAATTTCCATTTCTTACCTCTATTTATTTTTTATTGCACTATTTAATTCGTCTCTCATTCTTATTGCTTCAGCACGTGTTGCCATAGCATAATCTTTTTCTTCAAATTCATCATATTTTTTGTATGCACACATTAGACTTCTTGATGCATTTATTATTCCACCTATTCCTGATTTATCAAATCCTAAGGCTATGTCTTCTGCTTTTCCGCCCTTGAGCTCCATATCCTGGAATTAGGAAGAAAGCATTTGGCATTAATTCTCTTAATTCTTCTAGCTCTCGTGGATGTGTTGCTCCTACTACTACTGATACTGAGCTATACCCATTTTCTCCTATTAAGTCCTTTCCCCAGTCGTTTATTAGTTTTGCCATATGTTTATATATTTCTTCACCATTTTCTGTTATGACATTTTGTAATTCTCCTGATGATGGATTTGAGGTTTTTAAGATTATAAATATTCCCTTTCCATATTCTATACAGTCTTTTATGAATGGTTTTATTCCATCACTTCCTAAGTATGGATTTACTGTAACAAAATCCGCATCAAATATACTTTCCTTTTTGTCTCCTAATGGTGTCTTTCCTATAAAAGCATTAGAATATCCTTCTGCTGTTGAACCTATATCCCCTCTTTTTGCGTCTATTATTACACACATTCCTTTTTTCTTTGCATAGTCACAAGTTTCTTTGAAGACTTTCATTCCTTCTATCCCAAACATTTCGTAGAATGCTATTTGTGGTTTTACTGCTGGAATTATGTCATAGGTTGCATCTATTAATGCTTTATTAAATTCTAGTATTGCCGAACATGCTCCTTCTATAGTTTTGTCATACTTATTTCTTATGAATTCTGGTATCATATCATATCTTGGATCTAGTCCTATTACTGTAGGATTATCTAATTTTTTGATTTTTTCTATTAATTCGTCCATTGCATTTTTCATTGTTCTTTGCTCCTCTTTTTCATAAATATATATTATCTTTCATAAACTATTCTTCCGCCTACTATTGTATATGCTACTTGTCCTTTTAATTTTTTCCCTATAAATGGAGTATTTTTTGATTTTGATACTATACTTTCTTTTTCATATGTATATTCTATGTTTGCATCAAATACAGTTATATCTGCATCATAACCTTCTCTTATTTGTCCTTTATTTGTTAATCCTAATAGCTTTGCAGGGTTATAAGACATTAGTCTTACCATATCTATATATGATATGTGTTTTTTATCTACTAAATTTGTTATTGTAGCTGCAAGTGCGGTTTCAAATCCTATTATTCCATTAGGTGCTGTGGCTAGTCCTTTTGCTTTTTCTTCTTCTGTATGTGGCGCATGGTCTGTTATTATTGCATCTATTGTTCCATCTTTTAATCCTGCAATTATTGCATCTTGATCTTTTTTCTCTCTTAATGGTGGATTCATTTTTGCATTTACTCCTGAACTTAATACTTCTTCAACTGTAAAGCTATAATAATGTGGGCAAGTTTCACAGGTTACTTTTACTCCACGTTTTTTTGCATCTCTTATCATATTTACAGATGTAGAAGTACTTATGTGGCAAATATGTGTATGTAAATTATTTGTTTCTGCTATTACTATATCACGTGCTGCCATTATTTCTTCTGCTTCTGGTAATACTCCTTCTACTCCTAATTTTTCAGCTATTTTTCCTGCATTTATTGCTCCTGCTGATACTGATTTTTCTTCACAGTGTTCTGAAACAAAACTTCCTATTTTATTTGTTTCTATCATTGCTTCTCTTATCATTTTTGCATTTTCAACTGGCATTCCATCATCTGAGAACGCTATAGCTCCTGCTTTTTTTAGTTCGCTAAAATCTACTAATTCTTCTCCTTTTTCTCCTTTTGTTACACTTGCAAATGGTAATACATTACATAAATTTACTCTTTTTGCTTCTTCTATTATTTTAGATAAAACAATAGTGCTATCTGGAGTTGGTTTTGTATTTGGCATAGGGCAAATTGTAGTAAATCCTCCTTTAACAGCACTTTTTGATCCTGTTTCTATTGTTTCTTTATGTTCGAATCCTGGTTCTCTTAAATGACAATGCATATCTATCATTCCTGGCATAATAGATAATCCTGTACAGTCAATAACTTGATCTGCACTTTCGTTTATTTGTTTTTCTAATTTCATAATTTTTCCGTCTTTAATTAATACGTCCATTTTTTCATTTAATCTTGATGCATAGTCTATTACTATTCCGTTTTTTAGTAGAATTGTCATAGAAATATCTCCTCTCATATTTTATTTCTTAGCTATTCTATCATTTTCCGTAGGTTTTTGCAAGATTTTATAGATATTTTATTATATACGTTAATGATAAATCTATACTTTCTATATGTTAGTTAGATTACTAGTGAATTTTAGCTTAATTTTTCATTCTATTATTTAATTTAACTGCATATTGTTTAATAAGCTTTTTTATGGAGGTTTAAATATGTTAAATAATAAATTTATTTTAAAAATTATTTCTATTTTCTTAGTAATATTTATTTCTATTCCTACTTTTTCCTTTTGTATTGATTCTAATTTTATATGGGATAGTGATGATATTACAACTTCAGTTAACACTAATGTTAGTGAAAAAAAATCTAATAGCTTAAATTTAGAGTCTGGATCTGCTATTTTAATTGAGCAAAATAGTGGTAAAGTTTTGTATGAACATAATTCTCACGAAAAGTTACGTCCCGCTAGTGTTACTAAGGTTATGACTATTTTACTTATTATGGAAGCTTTAGATAGTGGAAGAATTAGTTTGGATGATAAAGTTCCTTGTAGTGAAAATGCGACTAAAATGGGAGGATCTCAAATATGGCTTGATACAAGAGAAAGTCTTACTGTTCACGAAATGCTTAAAGCTATTTGTGTTGTTAGTGCTAACGATTGTACTGTTGCTATGGCTGAGTTTTTAGCAGGCTCTACAGAGTCCTTTGTTACCCAGATGAATGTTAGGGCTCGTGAACTTGGTATGAATGATACTACTTTCAAAAACTGTCATGGTATTGATGAAGATGGTCATGTTACTTCTAGCTTTGATATTAGCCTTATGTCTCGTGAACTTTTAACTAAACATCCTAAAATCACTGAGTATACTACTATTTGGATGGATAGTTTACGTGATCGGTAAGTCTAGTCTTGTTAATACTAATAAGCTTATTAGAAATTATACTGGTGCAACTGGCTTAAAGACTGGTTCTACCGCTCTTGCACTCTATAATTTATCTGCTAGTGCTACTCGTGATAACCTATCTTTAATTGCTGTTATTATGAAGGCCCCTACTACTAAAATTCGTTTTGCTGAAGCGTCTAAACTTTTAGATTATGGTTTTAGTAATTATTCTTATAAAGAATTTGGTAAAACCGGTGATACAGTAAAAACTCTTACTGTTAATAAAGGTGTTGTAGGTTCTGTTGACGCTATTTTAGAAAATTCCTGTGGTGCTTTAGTAAAAAAAGGAGAAGATAAAAATTTAGTACAAAATATTAATTTAGATGATAGTATTGTCGCTCCTGTTACAAAAGGTCAAAAACTTGGGGAAGTTAGTTATTCTATTAATGGAGAGGTAGTCGGTAGTTCTAGTATTGTTGCTGCACATGATGTTAATAAAATTGGGCTATGGAATATGACTACATTTTTATATGAGACTTGGTATAAGTTGATTAGGTAAATTTAATAATACCATTGACATTATTCGATTTTTATTTTATTATTGTTTAGGATAAAAATTGGACTAATAGTTGCAATATTGTTACTATTAGATTGGAGGTTTTATATATGAGTAATTTAAAATCATATTTATTTGAAACTAATGCTGTTAAAGTATCTAGGGGAGATAAGCCTTTTTGGTATACGTCAGGTAAGATTGGACCTTATTTTATAAATACTCATTTTGTTTATGGAAGTGAAGCTGATGCAAATGACTTATTAAAGTTTATTGATGAAAATAAACACGATAAACTTGGTATGCCAAAGCCTCTTTTCGATAAGGTAAAAAAACAATATGATAATAATAAAATTTATAATGATGTTATTAATGAAATGGTTTCTTATATAAAAAATACAATTAATGTTGAAGATATAGATTACATTTCAGGTGGTGAAAGAAGAGATTGGTTCTTTTCTTATATGATTGCATTTTTACTAAATAAGCCACATATTACTATTTTTAAAGATCTATCTTGTGTTACAAGTGATTCTAATTTTAATGAAACTGTCGTTTCTTCTAGTATTAGTGGAAAAAAAGTTTTACATATTACTGATTTAATTACTATTGCTTCAAGCTTTATACGTGCTTGGATTCCTGTAATTCAAGAATTAGATGGAGAATTAGTTTGGGCACTTTCAGTTGTTGATAGATTACAAGGTGGTAAGGAAAGATTAGCAGATCTTGGTATTACAACATATTCATTAACTTGTGTAGATGAATCTTTATTTAGTACAGCTTTTGAAAAAGGTATTATTGATAAATCTCAACTTGACATGGTTCATAATTTTATTAAAGATCCTGATGGAAGTATGAGAGAGTTTTTAATTAATCATCCTGATTTTATAGACAACGCTTTAAATTCTGATGAAAAGACTGCCGGTCGTGCAAGGCTTTTAGTTGACGGGAATTTATATAATTTATAAAAAGAAATAAAGTTGGTTGCTTCGCAACCAACTTTATTTCTTCCCAAGTCTTACTTTTACAGGGCTTGAGATTCCATTTCTTTGTATAAGTAATGTTATTTCTTCCCCTGGTGTTTTTGTATAAATGTATTTTCTTAATTCACTCATTTTATTTAAATTTATTCCATCTATTTTTTGTATTATATCTCCTTTTTTTATTCCTGCTTTTTCTGCTGGGCTATTTTTTATTACTTCTACTACATATATTCCACTTTCTAAATTTAACTTTGAATTTAGATAAGGTATTACATTTTTATCATATGAAAATACTCCTATACTAGCCTCTTCGAAGTTGCCGACTTTTAGTATAACTGCTTATTATCGGTTTTATTATATTTATTGGTATTGCAAAACCTATTGCTTCTGCTGATTCTATTTTTACAGAATTTATTCCAATAACTTCTCCTTGTGGATTTATTAATGGTCCTCCACTATTACCTGGATTTATAGTGGCATCTGTTTGTATTAAATCTTCCATATATGAAACCTTGTCATTTTCTTCTATTTTTATTGTTCTGTCTACTGCACTAATTATTCCCCCTGTTACTGTTCTCCTAAATTCAAAACCAATTGGATTTCCTATTGCATATACTTTTTCTCCTATTCTAATTTTATCTGAATCTCCAAATATCACATATGGTAGGTTGTTAGCATTTATTTTTATTATTGATAAATCTAAATCTTGATCTTCCCATACAACATTTGCTAGATATTCTTTACCATTTTCTAGAGTAACATAGCAATTTGAATATTTTGATCCTGATACATGTTCGTTTGTCACTATATATCCATTTTCTGATACTATTATTCCTGTTCCTAATCCTAATTTTGTACCTCCATCTTGTAAAAAAATAGAATTTCCTTTTTCTTGTAATTTTGATATTCCTACTACTGCCTTTGATGTCTCTTCTAATACATCTGCTATATTTTTACTTTCTTTAATTTCTTCCTCTACTGTTCCGAACTGTTTTTGTTGCATGATATGTTGTATTTTTATTGTTACTTTGAATATCTATATTTATGTATAGGTTAAATAAATAAAATCCTAGAACTGTGATAAATATCATTATTGTTGTTGTTCTTACAACTGTTTTTAAGTTGTCATTTATTTTACTTTTTCTTTTCATTTGTTGCCCCCTCGTATAATAAAATTATCCCATTAGTTTCTTTGGCTTATAGCTGTATATCTAATGTTTTTGATTATATATAAAAAATAAAATGTAGGTTTTTTATCCCTACATTTTATTTTTTCCTTTTTTATGATTTTTAAACATTGTTATTTAATTTCATTTATTATTTCATCTATTGTTAATTTTTTTTGCTCTCCTGTCTCCATATTTTTTAATGTTAATATTTTTGTAGCTATTTCTTCTTCTCCTACTATTATTACATATGGTATTTTCCACTTGTCTGCATACTTCATTTTCTTTTTTATTTTTGCTTCTTCTAGATAAATATCTGTATTTATTCCACCTTCTCTTAATTTGTTGGCTATTTTTAAAGCTTCGCCTAATGATTCGTCCATTGGTACTACCAGTACTTTTGAAATTGTTTCTTTTGTTTCTTTTATTTGATTTATCTCACTCAATTGATAAAATAGTCTTGTTAGTCCAATTGAAATTCCTACTCCTGGCAATTTTTTATCTGTATAGTATTCTGCAAGGTTATCATAACGTCCTCCAGAACATATACTTCCTAAGTTTCTATATTCATTAAGGAAGGTTTCATATACTGTTCCTGTATAATAGTCTAGTCCTCTTGCAATTTTTAAGTCTACTGTAAAGTATTCTTCTGGCATTCCTAATACTTTTAAGTATTTTACTACATCTGTTAGTTCATTTACTCCTGTTTTGAACAATTCATTTTGTATTCCTAATTCTTTTAGTGCTGATATTTTTTCATCTGTTTTACCTGTTATTGTTACGAATTTTATTATGCTATCTGTTGCTGCTTTTTCTACTCCTAGTTTTTTCAATTCATCTATAACAGCATTTTCTCCAATTTTTTCTATTTTATCTATAATTCTTAAGATATCTGTTGTTTTTTCTATTAATCCAAGACTTTCAAATAGTCCATTTAATATTTTACGGTTGTTTATACATATTGTAAAATTATCAAATCCTAAATCTTTAAAGGTATTATAGATTATATTTGGCATCTCAGCATCATTTATTATACTAAATTCTCCATCACCTATAACATCTATATCGCATTGATAAAATTCACGATATCTTCCTTTTTGGGCCTTTTCTCCACGATATACTTTCCCTATGGCATATCTTTTAAAGGGGAACGATAATTCTCCTTGATATAATGAAACATATTTTGCAAGCGGTACTGTATGATCAAATCTTAAGCTTAAATCCGCTTCTCCTTTTTGAAAACGATATATTTGTTTTTCTGTTTCTCCTCCTGCTTTTGCAAGTAATACCTCTGATAATTCTATTGCTGGAGTGTCTAGTGGAAGAAACCCAAACTTCTCATATGAATGTGCTATTTTTTCTTTCATTAAATTAAATTTTACTTGATCATTTGGTAAAAGTTCCATAAATCCTGGTAATGTTCTCGGTTCTATTTTATTCATAGTTTCTGTCTCCTTTTAATTGTTATTTTTTATATGTACCATTATAACTATTGTTTTTGTTACTAGTCAAGTTTTTTGCATATTTTTACAATTAATATGTTACTAGATATTTGTCGAATTTTTAAATTTTTCCTGTATTTAAATAATAATATTACATATGTATTACAGTATTATATTGTTTTAGTAACATTTTACTATATAGTTTCTTTTTTTGGGTTTTAATTATATAATTTTCTAGAATAATAAGGATTTTTGTCTTGTTATAGGATGTTGAATATAAGGGAGATTATATTATGAAAGGTGAACTTTATGGTTTAACTAATCCTCAAAAGTCTATTTTACTTACTGAGGAGTTTTATAAGGGTTCTAATATTAATAATATTTGTGGAACCGCTATTGTAGATGATGTTTTAAATTTTGATTTATTAAAAAAGGCTATTCATATTGTTATTAAGAATAATGATAGCTTTAATTTGAAATTAATTATAGATAATAATGAAATTAAGCAATATCTTGCTGATGCTTGTAATGTATCTGTCGATGTTGTTGAACTCACTTGCAAAGATGATGTCGCAAAATTAGAAAATGAACTTATGTCTCATATCTTTGATATATATAATGGTGATTTATTTTGCTTTAAGATTTTTAAATTTCCAGATAGTACTGGTGGTTTTATGCTTAATATTCATCATTTATTTGCTGATTCTTGGACTTTGGGTTTTGTTTCTAAAGAGATTGTTAGAACATATTCTTCTCTTTTAAAAGGTGAAGAAATTTCAAAAGCTGATGAATGTTCTTATATTAAATATATTTATAGTGAAAAAGAGTACTTAAATAGCGATAAGTTTAAAAAAGATAAAGAATATTGGGCAGGTATTTTTAATACTATTCCCGAGCAGGCAACTATCCCTAGTTCAAAAGAAGAACCTATAAATAGCTTTTCTTCTAAAGCTAATCGTAAAATTTTTAATATTGATAAAGTTAAAATGGATAAGATTAATGAATTTTGTAAAATAAATAGTATTTCTGTTTTTAACTTTTTTATGGCTGTTTATGCTATTTATATTAGTAGAGTTAGTGGAATAGATGATTTTGTACTTGGTACTCCAATTTTAAATAGAACTAATTTTAAAGAAAAACATACTAGTGGTATGTTTATTAATACCGCTCCTTTTAGGGTCTTAGTTAATAACAGTTTAGATTTTAAATCTTTTGTATCTGGCATTGCAAAAGATTCTTTAGGTATGCTTAGACATCAAAAATATTATTATCAAAATATTTTGGAAGATTTAAGAAAAAAAGATTCTTCACTTCCTAATTTATATAATATACTTATTTCTTATCAAGTTACTAAAGCTAATACTGAAGCTGGTCTAACTTATAATACAAGATGGGCTTTTAACGGTAATACAGCTGATGATATTGATATTCATTTGTCTGACCTTAATGTTTCAGGAGAACTTTCTGTTGCCTATGATTATAAAATTACAAAATATGATGATGTTGATATAGAGGACTTTCATAATCGTATTATACATATTATTTGGCAAATACTTGAAAAAGAAGATATTTATTTAAAAGATATTGAAGTTGTTACTAGTAAAGAAAAATATGATATTTTATATAAGTTTAATTCTACGAAAATTGATTATGAAGAAAAAGATTATAATAATATAATTGAATTTATTGAAAACATATGTATAAAATATCCTAATAATATAGCAATTAAATTTAATAATGATTCTATTACTTATAAAGAATTATGGGATCGTATTAATAAATTATCTAATTATATTATTTCGAATATTGATATTGATGTTAATAAGAACATTGGAATATTAACTTATAGATGTATAGATACCATAGTTGGAATATTAGCTATACTTAAGCTTAATTGCACTTATGTTCCAATTGATCCTCAATATCCAATTGACAGAATTAATTATATGGTTAAACAGTCTGAGATTAAAGTATTTTTATCTGCTGATACTAGTTTAACTAATACACTACAAAACAATGATGTTAGTTTTGTTCCTATAGATTATACATATTATTGTAATGCTTCTGTTTTATCTGATTTACAAGTAGATTATTCTAAGAAAAATAATTTATATATTATTTTCACTTCTGGTTCTACTGGTAATCCAAAAGGCGTTACTTTATCACATAAAAATATGATTAACTTAATTATGTTTGAGAAATATAAAACTGAAATTTTTAATTATAAAGAAACTCATAATATTCTACAATTTTCTACTATGAGTTTTGATGTTAGTTATCAGGAGATTTTCTCTAGTTTACTTACTGGTTCTACATTAGTATTAGTTGAAGATTCTGTTAGAAAAAACATGAATGAATTAACTAACTATATAATGAATATGAATATAGATGTTTTGTTCATTCCTCCTGCTTATTTAAAATTATTATGTGAGGATAATCTTAATATAAAAAAATTGTTAAGTAGCGTTAAACATATTGTTACTGCTGGAGAACCCTTAATTCTTACTGATGGAATTAAAAAATTGTTAAATAATGGTATAAATATTCATAATCATTATGGCCCTGCTGAAACTCATGTAGCTACTACATATACTTTAAACAGCTCCTATAATAATACTAATGTACCAATTGGATATCCTATTTCTAATTCGCATATTTATATACTAGATTCTACAAATAATTTATGTCCAATTAATGTAGTTGGTCAAATTGCTATTTCAGGTGCTTGTGTTGGAAATGGTTATTTTAATAGTTTAGATTTAAATATTTCAAAATTTATAAATGACCCTTTTGGATTAGGTAATACTATGTACTTAACTGGTGACTTAGGCTTTTTTGATGCTTCTGGTTGTATACATTATATTGGTAGATCAGATTTCCAAGTCAAAATAAATGGTTTTCGTATAGAATTAGGAGAAATAGATAAAGTCCTATCAAAATATGTAGGTATATCGAATTGTATATCTATAGTTCAAATAAAGAATAATAAAAAATATATTATATCTTATTATACAGGTAATGATAAGATAAATGAGTCTATATTAAAAAATTATTTAAAAAAATCACTACCAAACTTTATGATACCTTCTAGAATTGTTTATATAGATGAGTTACCTATAAATAATAATGGTAAGGTTGATAAAAAGAACTTACCCGAAATAGAATTTACAAATCTTGTAGAAGATTTTGTAAAGCCTTCTTCTCAAACTGAAATTAAATTAGCTGAAATTTGGAAAGCTATTTTTAATATTGAAAAAGTTGGCTCTAATTACAATTTCTTTGAAATAGGCGGAGATTCTTTATTAGCTATCAAGCTTATTTCTATAATTAACACTACTTTTAGAGTTGATATTTCTGTTGCTGATGTATTCAAGTATTCAACTTTAAATGAATTGTCTAAGTACATAGATTCTTCTTGTATTTCTGATAATAGTAAAGTAATTCTTAAAGCAAAGGATATGGATTATTTCCCATTATCTTCTGCACAGAAAAGAATTTATTATGCTAGTAAACAGTTGGGTAAAGCTTCACTTACTTATAATATAACTGGTGGATTGCTTATTAATAAAGTTTTGGATAAAGATAAATTAGTAAGCGTTGCTAAAAGACTTATTAATAGACATTCTATTTTTAAAATGTCGTACATTTTTAAAGATAATGATATTGTGCAATATGTGAATAATAATGTAAATATAGATATTCCAGTATTTTATGATAGTTTTAGTAATCTTGATAAAATACTAAATAGTTATCAGAAACCTTTTGATTTGGAAAAAGACTTTCTTTTAAGACTTTCTATTTATTATTTAGATAGTGATAAAACTTTATTATTAATCGATACTCACCATATTGCTGTTGATGGGGTTTCTTTAAATATTTTTATAAATGAACTTTGTAAATTATATAATGATGAAAATTTAGAAGATTTAAGAATAGATTATAAAGATTTCGCTGTTTGGGAAAATAATTTTCTTAATAGTGATAAAATAAAAGAATTAGAAAATTATTGGATTAGTAAATTTAAGGATTCTACTTTACCTTCTATTAATTTACCTTATGATTATGTGAAATCTAATACTTCTAATGGTACTGGTAATAGAGTTAATTATAAAATGGATAAAGCTTTATTTGAAAGTTATGAAAAATTTGCAAGAGAATTAAATATCTCAAATTATACTTTATTTTTATCTGTTTTATTAGTATTATTATACAAATATACAAACCAAGAAGAACTAATTGTTGGCTCTACTACTGTTGGTAGAGAAAATAGTGATATTTATAACATTATTGGTACATTTGTTAATAATATTGTAATTGATGCAAAAATGAGAAATAATCAGTCTTTTAAAGATTTTGTTAAGTATATAAATTCTCAAGTTATAGATGACCTAGCTCACCAAGCTTATCCTTATGACTTATTAGTAAAAAAACTTTCTAATTTAAATGGTGGTTATAAAAATTCTTTATTTGATGTTTCTTTTACTTATCAAAATGCTAATAAGGAAAGTTATACTATTGATAATGAGGATCTACAAGTTCTAGATATTTATTCTAATACTGCAAAATTTAACTTGTTGCTTGAAATACGCCCTAAAGATTTTGTATTTAGTTTTGAATATAATACTAACTTGTTTAAAGAAGAAACTATCAAAAGTTTATTAGAACATTATCTTTTTGTACTTTCTCAAGTCTATAAAAATGATTGTGTTTTAATTGATGATATAGATATTCTTACCGAAAAAGAATATGCTTTGTTAGAGAAGTTTAACTCTACTAGCGATACTATTAATGAAGATACTTTTATTTCTATATTTGAAACTGAAGTAAAGAATAATCCTGATAATATTGCTTTAATTTGTGATGATAAAACCTTAACTTATAATGAACTTAATAAAAAAGCCAATAGTTTAGCTCACTACTTAATAAAAAATGGAATTGGTGCTAATGATATTGTTTGTATTATGACAAATCGCTCTTTTGAAACTATAGTATGTATGCTAGGTATTTTAAAAGCTGGAGCTGCTTTCTTTAATGTTGATCCAACTTATCCAATTGAAAGAACGCAATATTATTTAAATGATAGTAAAACCAAATATGTTCTTACTCAAAAATCTTTAAGAGATAAAGTTGAGAATATAGAAAATTGTATTGAAATAGATTTAGATAATGATGATATTTATAACAATAATTTTGATAATCCAAATATTAAAATTGGTATGCAAGATTTATCTTATATTATCTATACTTCTGGTTCTACTGGAACCCCAAAAGGTGTTATGCTAAATCAAGTTGGTCTTGCAAATATGGTTAAAGCTATGACAAAAGTTTTGGATTACTTAAAAGAAGGTAATAAGCACACAATTGCCTCTGTTACTTCTACACCTTTTGATATTTTTGTTTATGAAATTGTTGTTTCATTAGCACATGGTATGAAGGTAGTAATGGCAAATAATGCTGAACATAGAAACCCTAAGTTGTTAGATGAACTTATTAGAAAGTATAATGTAGATGTTATGACCGTAACTCCTAGCCTTATGAAAATTAACTATGATAATAGAGAACCAGATTCTGCACTTGCTCTTGTTAAAAATATGGTTTTTGGTGGAGAACCTTTACCTGAAAAATTTGTTAAGGATTTAAAAGCTTTAGCAGATGATATAACTATTTATAATATCTATGGTCCTAGTGAAATTACTGTTCTTTCAAATGTACAAAATTTAAATGGTGAAAAAGAAATTACTGTAGGTCCTCCTATTATGAATACTCAAATTCATATTTTAGATAAAAACATGAAACGTGTTCCAATTGGTGTTGTAGGCGAAATATATATTTCTGGAATTCAAGTGGGATATGGTTATATTGGTAAACCTGATATGACTGCTGAGAAATTTATGAACAATCCTTTTGGAGAAGGTAAAATATATCGTTCTGGTGACATTGGTAGATGGACTTTTGATGGTAAAGTACAAATTTTAGGACGTGTCGATCATCAAATTAAGCTTAGAGGTCTACGTATTGAACTTGGTGAAATTGAGAATGTTATGCTTAATGTTGAAGGAGTTTCTTCTTCTGTTGTTAATAAAATAGAATTAGATGATAAAGAAGTCTTATGTGGTTATTACGTAGCTACTAATAATGTAGGTGAAGAAATTGTTAGAAAAGTTTTGAGAGAAAATTTACCTAATTATATGATTCCTACTTATGTTATTAGATTAGACAAAATGCCTTATACTATTAATCGTAAAATAGATAGAAACGCACTGCCATTACCTGAATTACATACAAATGTTACTAACAAAAAAATTGATATTAATAATTTAAATTCAAATGAAGAAAAACTTTTACAAATTTGGAAGAACATTCTAAAAATAGATGAAATAGATGTAAATGATAATTTCTTTGACATTGGTGGTGATTCTATTAGTGCAATTAATATGCAAATAGAGGCATTAAAGTACGGATTAAATTTTGAATATGCTGATATTTTTAATTACCCTACTATTGCACAATTATCTAATAAATTACCTAGTCCTATAACTAATTTTATGCAAAATTATGATTATAGTAGAGTTAATGAAGTTTTAAAGAGAAATACTGTTGATAATATAAAAAATATTGAACCAGCGGATAATAAAAATATTCTTTTAATTGGTTCAACTGGTTATTTAGGAGCTCATATTATTGATGAATTTATGAAAAATAAACCTGAAGGAATAATTTATTGTTTAATTAGACCTAAAAACGATAAACTCCCCCTTGATAGATTAAAAGAAGTCTTAAATTTCTATTTTAAAGATACTTATGATAACGAAATTAATAATAGAATTAAAGTAATTTGTGGAGATATTACTAAGGAGGATCTTGGTTTATCTATATCAGATATTTCTGTGTTACAAGATAATATTGATATTATAATCAATTCTGGTGCCCTTGTAAAACATTTTGGACAAAAGAATGAATTTGAAAGTATTAATGTTAATGGAACTCAAAACGTTGTAGATTTTTGTTTAAAACATAAAAAGAGATTATTACATATATCTACAATAAGCATTTCTGGTAATGGTGAAAAGGAAGAAACTGTTGAAGAAACGCCTGAAAATATTAATGATAAAAAATTATTTTATGAAACTGACATTTTTATTGATCAAGATATTAAAGGTATTTATACTACAACAAAATACAAAGCTGAATTAATCGTTTTAGAAGCGATATATAATGGCCTTGATGCTCAAATTTTAAGGCTTGGAAATATCACTAATCGTTATTCAGATGGATTATTCCAATTAAATGTAGAAGATAATGCTTTTGCAAAAAGGCTTAAATCTTTCATTGATATGGGAGCTTTTCCAAAGTACTTATTACAACATGCTATTGAATTGACTCCTGTTGATTTATGTGCAAATGCTATTGTAAAAATTTCGCAATATTCTAGCCAATGCAATGTATTTCATATATATAATTCAAAGCTATTACCTATAAAATTGCTAGTTGATACTTTTCAATCAATTGGAATTGATCTTGAAGCGGTTACAGATAAATTATTACAAAATATTATTCTTGGAATATTAAATGATGATAATCAAAAAGACATTTTATCTGGAATAATTTATGATTTGGATAAATCTCATCGTTTAATATATACATCTAATGTAAGAGTAAAATATGATTTCTCAGAAAAATTTCTAAATACTATTGGATTTTACTGGAAAGATATTGATGCTAATTACATTATCAAATATATGAACTATTTTAGGAAAATTGGCTTTATAAATTATTAAAGGAGTTGTGATTAAATGAACCTTATTAATATACCTTTTATTTTACTATGTATATCAACATTAGCAACAATAGTTTTTATTGTTTATATTACAAGGCAAAAACCTTTGAATGAATTAAAAAAAGCTATGTTTTATGTTTTTAGCTGTTTACTAATTATGAGTGCTGGTGTTTTACTTCAAAATATATGTTATTCTGTATGGGGAATTGATCCTATATATTTTGAAAATATCATATATATAGGTACTTGCTTTTTACCAGTAACATTTTTCTTTACTTCTTTAATTTTTGATAATTCAAAGATTAATTTTAAAAGAAAGTATATTATAATTTGTATTATTCCTATAATTTCTATTTTAATGGTATGGACAAATAATATTCACCATTTGTTTTATAAAGAATATTCTTTGAACTTAAATCAAATGGTATTCGGATCATATTTTTATATTTATAGTGCATATACTTATGGCTTATTATTAGTTGATATTATTCTACTAATACGTTCTGCAATTAGAACATCTGGTTTTTTTTCAAAACAAACTATTTTAATTATAGTTGGTACCGCAATTCCTATTATAATTAATTTGCTCGGCTATTTGAATATTGTTGAGATGACAGTATATGCTACTCCAATATCTTTTGCAATTGGCATATTATTTTATTCTTTTGCAATATTTAAATTTAATTTTTTGACTATTACGCCAATTGCTTTGCAAAGGATTGTTGATAGAATTTCAGATAGTTATATTGTTTTAAATGAAAATAACATTATTACTGATTTTAATGAGACTTTTTTAACTACTTTTAAGGTTAAAGCAAATGATGTAAGAAACATAGATATTATTAGTTTAATACAAAAGTTTAATGAGCATAATATTAATACAGACTCACTTCTTATAACTTTAAATAAAGTGAAAGATTCAAATGATACTTTTCATTATGAAAAGCATTTTGAAAGTGTTAATAAGCATTTTAATATAGAAATTAATGATATAAAATCAAATGGAAAATATGTTGGAACTCTTATTCTTCTTAAAGATATTACTCAACATATTAGGGATATGGAAACTATTAAACAAAATCAAGATATGCTTGTTGAAAAGGAACGTCTTGCTTCTCTTGGTCAACTTGTTGGCGGTATTGCTCATAACTTAAAAACTCCAATTATGTCTATTGCTGGTGCTACAGAAGGTCTTACTGATTTAGTTAAAGAATATGACTCTTCTATTGGTGATCCTGAAGTTAATGACCAAGATCATCATGAAATCGCACATGATATGAGTGAATGGATTGAGAAGATTAAAACTCATACTTCATACATGTCTGATATTATTACTGCTGTTAAAGGACAAGCTGTTACTTTAAATGAAAATGAAGAGGATAGTTTCACTATTAATGAACTTGTTAAACGTGTTAATATTCTTATGAGGCATGAACTTAAAAATGCTTTAATTGATATGAATATTAATATGAATGTTGATGATACGCTTTCTTTAAGTGGTAATGTTAACAGTTTAGTTCAAGTTATTAATAATATTATTTCAAATGCAATTCAGGCATATAATGGTGAAACTAATAAGATTATAGATTTAAGCTTTAATAAAAATGGTAATAATATTATTATTTCTATTGAAGATTATGGATGTGGAATGACTAACGAAGTTAAAGATAAGTTATTTAAAGAAATGATTACTACTAAAGGTAAAAATGGTACTGGTCTTGGTATGTTTATGTCTTATTCAACTATTCGTGGACATTTTAGTGGTGATATTACCTTTGATTCAGTGGTTCGGAAAAGGTACTAAGTTTGATATAATTCTTCCTTTATAGATATTTTTAGCCCAGATTTTCTGGGCTTTTTTATTTTATAAAATCTTGTAAACGAACTAATATCATAAACTTTTTAGTTTATAAAAGTCTATTGTAGTTCTTTTTAGTTAATTTTCTGTTTTTATATTGCTTTTCGTCGAATTTACTAATATAATAGTTCTAGATTTATTTTAAGAGGTGAGACACATATGAGAAAAAGAAATCTTGAACAGGCTTCTAATGGCTATAAGATTATTGTTGTTGATGACGAAATTGGTATTATCGATTCTCTTTCTATTTTCCTTAAACGTTCTGGATATGAATTTACAGGCGTTACTGATCCACTTGAAGCTATTGAACGAGTTAAAAATGAACATTTTGACTTAATGCTTTTGGACTTTATTATGACTCCTATTCATGGTGATCAAGTTGTTGAAGAAATTAGAAAGTTTAATAAAGAATTATATATTTTATTATTAACTGGTCATAAGGATTTAGCTCCTCCACTTGAAACTATAAGACGTCTTGATATCCAAGGTTATTGTGAAAAAAGTGATAAATTTGACCAATTGCTTCTTCTTATTGAGTCTGGTATTAAGGCAATTTCACAGATGAATTTAATTAAGGAAATTAATAATGAATTAAAAGATACTTATGATAAATTAGAGCGTTCTTATATGGAGAGTATTCAAACTTTACGTTATACAGTTGAAGCTAAAGATTCATATACAAGAGGACATTCTGATCGTGTTTCTGAATATAGCGTTTTAATTGGTAAATATATGGGGCTTCAGGAAGAAGATTTAAATACTTTACGTATTGGTGGATTGTTCCACGATATCGGTAAAATTGGTGTTCCTGATAGTATTTTACTTAAAACTGATAAACTTACTGATGATGAATATTCTGAGATTAAAAATCATCCTACTATTGGTGCTCATATTTTATCAACTGCAACTATTTTTAAGAATTTAATTCCTATTGTTAAACATCATCACGAAAAATATGATGGCACTGGATATCCAGGAAAATTGAAAGGTGAAGAAATTCCTTTCTTTGCTCGTATTGCTGCTGTTGCAGATACTTTTGATGCTATGACTTCTAAAAGGTCTTATAGAGATCCGCTTCCTTTAGATGTTGTTATATCAGAATTTGAAAGATGTAAAGGCACACAATTTGACCCCAAAATTGCTGATGTATTTTTAGATATTTTAAATAATCATTATGATGAAATTAAAGATATTCGGAGATAGGTATATTTAAGATTGTTTTATTATATATTTATATAGATAGAAATTACATTTCTATCTATTTTTATGTCATCTTTTATATTGACATATTTCACAATTTAATGTATATTTAAGTCGAATTTAATTATTAGAAGGAGGATGTTTTATGGTAGCATCAGAAATTAGAGCAAATGCTCGTAAAGCGCTTGCTGGTAAATGGGGAAAAGCTGCATTACTTACATTAGTTTATACAATTATTGTTTTTGTAATCAACTTTGTATGTAATCTAATTCCAGTAATAGGAGGAATTATTCTTTTTGTAATTTCTACACCTATTTCTTATGGTTTACTTGTTTCTTTTATGAAACTAAAAAGAGATGAAGAAGTTAATTATACAGACTTTTTAAGTATTGGATTTTCTTCATTTGCAAAAGTATGGGGAGTTTTTGGAAATATGATTCTAAAAATGATTTTACCTGTTTGCTTACTTGTAGTTTTTATCATTTTACTTGTAGTTTCTCTTGGAGGTTCTCTTGCTTCTGCAGTAATTGCTGAATCAGGCAGTGGAGTTGCAGGTTTTGGATTTTTAGGCTTTATAAGCTTTATTGGTTATATAGCTTCTTTAATTTATGTAGTTGTTAAAGGATATTTATATTCATTAAGTTACTATATTTTAAATGATAATCCAAATATGACAGGTAAAGAAGTTGTTGAAACAAGTGAAAAACTAATGAGAGGTAACAGATGGAGATTTTTCTGGTTAGGTCTAACTTTTATTGGTTGGTCAATCTTAGCTGGATTTACATTTGGTATTGGTATGCTTTGGTTAATGCCTTACATTATGGTTGCTTTTGTTTGTTTCTATGAAGAACTTGCAGGTAAAACAACTGAAGCTGTAGAAGTTGATTCTACAAAAACTGAAGAATAAAATTATTTTATATAAAAGAGAACTAGCTGCCTTAGCAGCTAGTTTTCCTTACTTCTTCCAGTTCGGCCCTTAAGCTTGATCGGTTTTGCTGTATCTGTCCCTCAAGCCTTTTTATTTCGCCATCCAGTTGCTGAGCTTTTGTTCTTCTATCCTTGATATCGTCTTCTTTTTTAACTAACTCATCCATTCTGTTAGCCAAATTATAGAGTATACCAAGCTCTTTTGCAACCCTTTTTACCAGCTCATCCCAATCTTCTTTGAATTCCGTAGGAACCCGTACTCTAGATGTCTGCGTTTCCAATATGGTTTTCGCAATTTCTATGGCTCTTGGCCCACTTACGTTGCTAAGCGCATCAAGACGAATGGGTCCTCTCTCATTAGCGTCATATAAATTTACATGCATAGCTCCCATAGATATTCCCTCTCTTTCTTGAGTCATTTGGTTATTAGTACAGTTAAATTATACCATGAGTTTTACATAACGTCAACTTATATTTTCATACTTAATTTTACTTTTTGTCTCTCAAGGTCTATTCCTATTATTTTTACTTTTACTATATCTCCTACAGATACTATATCTAGTGGGTTTTTTACGTAGTTTTCACTCATCTCTGAAATATGTACTAATCCATCATGTTTTACTCCTATGTCTATGAATGCTCCAAAGTCTATTACATTTCTTACTGTTCCTGATAATACCATTCCTTCTTTTAAATCTTCTATTTTTAACACATCATTTCTTAATATTGGTTTTGGTAATTCTTCTCTTGGGTCTCTTCCTGGTTTTATTAATTCTTGTATTATATCTTTTAATGTCATTTCTCCTATTTCTAGTTCTTTTGCCGTTTTTTCTATGTTTATATCTAATAGGTTTTCTTTTAATTTAGCTAATTTTTCTTTATCCTTTATATCCTCTACACTGTAACCTATGGTTTTAAGTAAAGTCTCTGTTTTTTCATAACTTTCTGGATGTACCCCTGTTATTTCTAGAGGATTCTTTCCATCATATATTCTTATAAATCCCGCACATTGTTCAAATGCTACTTTCCCTAATTTAGAAACTTTTAATAATTCTTTTCTTTCTTTTATTTTACCGAATTCATCTCTATATGCTACTATGTTTTTGCTTATTGTTTTATTTAACCCTGCTACATATGATAAAAGTGATGGTGTTGCTGTGTTTACATCTACTCCAACTTTGTTTACTGCATCTTCTACTACTCCTGTCAAACTTTCTTCTAACTTATTTTGATTTACATCATGTTGATATTGTCCTACTCCTATTGCTTTTGGATCTATTTTTACAAGCTCTGCAAGCGGGTCTTGTAAACGCCTTGCTATTGATATTGCTCCTCTTAATGATACATTTATATCTGGATATTCTTCTGTTGCAAGTTTTGAGGCTGAATATACACTTGCTCCTGCTTCTGAAACAATTGCATAGTGTACTTCTTTTTTGTATTTTTCTTTAACTTCTTTTATTACATTTGCAACAAACTGTTCAGATTCACGAGATGCTGTTCCATTTCCTATTGCAAACATATCTACATTGTATTTAGCAATTAAGTTTATTAATACTTTTTTTGCTCCTTCTACATCATTTTGTGGTTCTGTTGGATATATTGTTGTAGTATCTAATACTTTTCCTGTTTCATCTATTACTGCTATTTTACATCCTGTTCTATAAGCTGGATCAAATCCTATTACAGTTAATCCTCTAAGTGGAGCTCCAAGTAAAAGTTGTTTTGCATTTTTACCAAATACTTTTATTGCTTGAATTTCAGCTTTTTCTGTTAAATCCGTTCTTAACTCTCTATCTATAGAACTTTCTATTAGTCTTTTCCATGCATCTTCGATTGTGTTTTGTAGATAATTTCTATATTTGCCTTCTTTTTTTATTATTCTTTTTTCTAATAAGTATATTATTTTATCTTCTGGTTTTTCTATTCTTACTTTTAAATATTCTTCTTTTTCTCCTCTATTTATTGCAAGTATTCTATGGCTTGGAAGTCTATTTACATTTTCTGAAAATTCGTAGTACATTTCATAGTTTGATTTTTCTTCTGATTTTGTTGCTTTTGTTGTTAAAATTGATTCTCGATAGCATATCTTTTTTATTTGTTTTCTAAAATCTGCATTATCTGATATATCTTCTGCTATTATATCTAATGCTCCAGCAATTGCATCTTCTACAGTATTTACTTGTTTTTCTTCATTTATATAGTTTTTTGTAATTTCCTCTAGGTCTACTTTCTCATCTTGTTCATATATTATTTTTGCAAGTGGTTCTAAACCTCTTTCTTTTGCAATAGTTGCTCGTGTTCTTTTCTTTTGTTTATATGGTCTGTATATATCTTCTACTTCTGCAAGTGTTATTGCATTTTCTAGTTCTTTTACAATTTCTTCTGTTAATTTTCCTTGTGAATCTATTGATTTTGTTACTTCTTCTTTTCTTTGTGCTAAATTTCTTAAGTATGTAAGTCTTTCGCCTAGTTCTCTTAAGACTTCATCTGATAGTCCTCCTGTTACTTCTTTTCTATAACGTGCTATGAATGGAATTGTATTTCCTCCATCTATTAATTCTATTGTTTTTTGTACTTGTAACTCTTTTATTTTTAATTCCTCTGCAATCTTTTTTCCTATATTCATTTTTCTTTCCTCTTTCTTTATTTTTTGTAATTATATCATAAAAAATTAGAAACTAGTTTGTAGTTTCTAATTTTTTATTTTATTCTATTCCCAAGTACTCATTATATGTAATTTCTCTATCTACTACTTTATCTTGTTTTATATCTATTATTCTATTTGCAACAGTTTCAGTTAATTGGTGGTCGTGTGATGTGAATAATATATTTCCTTTGAAGTTTGACATTCCTTCATTTAATGCTGTTATGCTTTCCATATCTAAATGGTTTGTTGGTTCATCCATTATTAATAAATTTGCTCCTGATAACATCATTTTTGAAAGTACGCATCTTACTTTTTCTCCTCCAGATAGTACTTTTACATATTTTAATGATTCTTCTCCTGAAAATAACATTCTTCCTAAAAAACTTCTTACATATGTTTCGTCTGGATCCTTAGAATATTGTCTTAACCAATCTGTAATTGTCATATCTTCTTCAAATAGATAGTTGTTATCTTTTGGAAAATATGTGTTACTAATTGTTGTTCCCCATTCTATTTTTCCTTCGTCTGGCTCTAATTCTCCTGCTATTATTTGAAACAATACTGTTTTTGCATTTTCATTATCTGCCAAAAATGCTATTTTATCTCCTTCTTTTACTACAAATGATATATTATCTAGTAATTTCTCCCCATTTATTGTTTTTGATATATTTTTTACTTTTAATATTTCTTTTCCTGGCTCTCTATCTGGTTTAAAATCTATATATGGATACCTTCTATTTGAGGGTTTTATTTCTTCTAGTTCTATTTTTTCTAATGATTTTTTTCTAGATGTTGCTTGTTTTGATTTTGATGCATTTGCACTAAATCTTGCTATGAATGCTTGTAATTCTTTTATTTTTTCTTCTTTCTTTTTGTTTTGTTCTTTCATTTGTTTTAATAAAAGCTGACTTGATTCATACCAGAAATCATAGTTTCCTGGAAATACTTTTATTTGTCCAAAATCTACGTCTGCTATGTGTGTACATACTTTATTTAGGAAATATCTATCATGTGATACTACTATTACTGTGTTTTCGAAATTTATTAAAAATTCTTCTAACCAATTGATGCTTTTAAGGTCTAGGTCATTTGTTGGCTCGTCTAATAATAGTATATCTGGATTTCCAAATAAACTTTGTGCAAGTAATACTTTTACTTTTTCTTTTGCTTCTAATTCGCTCATTAATTTGTAATGCTTTTCTGTATCTATTCCTAATTCATTTAATAATGTTGCTGCATCTGATTCAGCATTCCATCCATCTAATTCTGCAAATCTTTCTTCTAGTTTTGCAGCCCTCATTCCATCTTCTTCATTAAAATCTGGTTTTGCATATATTTCATCTTTTTCTTTCATTATTTTATATAATTCATTATTTCCCATTATTACAGTATCCATTACTGTATATGCTTCAAATTCAAAGTGGTTTTGTTTTAATACTGAAAGTCTTTCTCCTTTTTCTTTTGTTACTTCTCCTTTGCTTGGTTCTATTTCTCCTGATAAGACTTTTAAAAAAGTTGATTTGCCAGCACCATTTGCACCTATTATTCCATAACAACACCCTTTATTGAATTTGATGTTTACATCTTCAAATAATGTTCTTTTTCCAAATCTTATTGTAACTCCATTTGTTATTAACATTTTAATCCTCCTCATTTTTGCTTTAAGTATTATATATTATTTTTTTTAATTTGGCAAGTAACTGTTGTTGACTTTTTGTAAATGTTACTATATGATATATTTGCCTTTCTCCCAAAGGTAGAAGGGAGGCGTAATATTTGAAAGACCTATTTAAACTACCAAACTTTATATGATTTACTTAATTGTAAAACATTTAAGTGATTAGTAAGACAAAAGAACTAGGAAAGTTAACGGTTTCCTAGTTCCTTTTTTGCGTAATTTTTACTCGACCTATTGAGTAATTGCTATAATTATAATAGTATATTATTATTTATATGTCAAATTTTTCTTTTCTATCCTCGGCAAATTGTTCTAGTCATTGTCAAATAATAGTTTTATTGCCCATAGTCCAGATACACCTACTAATGTATATATTATTCTTGATATTATGGTCATATTTCCAAATAACATTTCTACTAAGTTAAAGTTAAATAATCCTATTAATCCCCATACTATTGCTCCTATTATTACTAATACTAAGGCTATTTTATCTATGATTTTCATTTTACTCACTCCTCACTTTTGTTTTTTTCAGTTTTAATATATGTATTTTTTTGTTTTTTATTCATTTTTTATTTTTGTAATTTTAATATTATTGGATCTATTTATATTTTTACAAATCTTTTAAATCAAAAAGTGTAGATTTTAAAATCTACACTTTTTCAAATTTTATAACTTTTTTTAATTTAGTAAATCTCGTCTTTTTAACATTATTACTGCTATTAAAGTTACTACTATTGAAACTATAATAAGTATTGGAAATCCAAATGGATTATTTTGTAATGGTACTGGCACATTCATTCCCCATAAACTTGCTATTAATGTTGGAATTGCAAGTATTATTGTTATTGATGTTAAAAATTTCATTACTCCATTTAAATTATTTGATATTATTGATGCGTAGGCATCCATTGTCCCATTTAATATATCCCTATATATTTGGCTCATTTCTATTGCTTGTTTGTTTTCTATAATTGCATCTTCTAATATATCTTCATCCTCATCATATAATTTTAAAATTTTTCCTCTTAGAGTTTTTTCCATTACTAATTCATTTGATTTTAATGATGTTGTAAAGTATACTAAGCTTTTTTCTAAGCTTAATAATTTTAAAAGTTCTCTATTTTTCATAGAATTTTTTAATATTGATTCTGCTATTTCTGTTTCTTTGTTTATTTGTTTTAAGTATGTTAAATAGTGTGATGCATTTGTAAACATTATTTGTAATAGAAATCTACTTTTTTTATATGTTGAAAATCCTTTTACTCTTTTTTTCTCGAAGTTATCTATTATTAAGTTTCTTTTTAAAGAAACTGTTATAAAATATTCATCTCTTACTACTATCATTCCAAGTGGCATTGTTGTATAGATTTCTGCTTCTTTTTCTTTTTCTATTATTGGAACATCTATAAGAAATAGTATTGTTCCATCCTCATCTTCTTCGTCAATTCTCGCCTTTTCCTCATAGTCTAATGAATATCTTATAAAGTCTTCTTTTATTTTGGTTGCTTCACATATTTTTTTTATTTCCTCTTCTGTTGGGTTTATCATATTTACCCAACTACCTTTTGTTATTTTGTTTTCTTTTTTTAATTCATTTGTTTCTAAATTTGAATTGTATATTGTTATCATATGCTCACCTCTTATATCTTTACTTTTTTATTATAGTCTTTTCTTTTACTTTTTTCTACCCTTTTTTACATTTTTATGACATTTTAATTTTATTTAGAAGATTTGTTTACAAAACAGAGGTTTAATGATATATATTAGTTATAAAAATAAAAGGAGTGAAAAAACAAATGAAAATGAATTTAAGAAATTCTTTAATTATTCTTGGTATTATGGTTTTGTTACTAGTAGTTCCAAGTATTGTTAATGCTACTGTTTCATATACTAGAGAAATACCTTCAAATGATGGTTCTATTACTTTGAATCTTAAAGGTTTAACTTTAGATGAAAATACAGCATATTCTTATGCTTTAACTACTAAAGGTGCTAAACCTGAAACTTGGCATACTGTAACTGATTTTACAAATAATACTGCAAAAATTAATTTATCAGCTTCTACTAAAGATATTGTAAATGTATTGAAAGTAACAGATAAAGGTTCTTTGTATATTAAAAATAACTCAGATGATAGTTATGTAGTAAATGCTTTAGAAGTTAATCTAAAATTACCTTATTTACAAGCTGGACCTTATAATAAAACTAATCATGACTATAACTTTGCTTCTGCATATTTATATGGTTCTATAGGTAATAATTATATATATACTGGAGCAAATCATACATATACTTATGTTCAAAAAATAACAGACTCTACTTTTATTCAAAAATTTTTGGATGTTAAAAATAATAATAAAAATATAACTTCTTTAGAGTCTTCTTTACCAGCTGTTCCAAGTAATGGATATTCTACTGAACGTGTTATTGAATATAAAAATGAAAATAATGATGGACTTTATATTATTTGGGTAAAACGTAGTGGTGATAATTGTAAAGATGTATATTCTGCTGTAATTCATGATGGATTACCTGAAGCTACTACTGTTTCTGAATATATAAAAGATGCTAATGCTCCAAAAGTAAAGGAAATCAAAGTAATAAGCCCAAATTCTGGCACATATAAAACTAGCCAAACAGTTAAAATTAGAGTTTATTTCACAGAAAAAATTACTGGAACTACAGTACCTACTTTAAAAATTAAATTTGGTGAAAGTGCTGAAAGAGACGTTACAAATGGTACTATAAAAGATAATTATATTGAATATTCTTATAATATTCAAGCTGGCGATAATGGTCAACTTACTACTGTTAGTTTAACTGGTGGAACTATAAAGAATGCTACTGGAATTGATGCTGAACTATCTTGTCCTCTTATTAGTGGTAATACTATAAAAGCCAATACTGAAGGTATTACTAATAATAATACAGATAATCAAGATAAGAATAACGATAATACAGATAAAGATGATAATAAACAAGATAATAATACTGATAACAAAACTGACAATAAACAAGATAATACTGATAATAAGGATAATAGTAGCAGTAATAACAATCAAAATAGTAACAACAATGCTAATAATTCAGGTAAGGATGATACAGTAGCAGGAGGTAAAATTCCCCAAACTGGTGCAACTATAACTTTAGGTGCTTTAATTGTTTCTATATTAGGTATTGGTATTGTAGCTTTTAAAAAGTATAGTAATTTAAGAGATATTTAACAATTTCATATATGAAAATCGAGCTTGCGCTCGATTTTTTATATTCTATTTTTTATTTCTCTTAATTTTGTATAGTATATAATTGCTCTTAATATTAAAATTAACATTAAAGTTAATATTAAGCATTTTACTAAATAATTCTCTCCTGTTTTTGGTATTGGTACTTTTGCTATTGTATTATCTTCTTTCGTTTCTAATATTTCTATTTCTGTATTTATTATTGTTTCTTCTTTTTTATCATTTTTGTTTGTTTGATTTTCATTTTTTATATTTGCTTCTTCTTTTGGATTTTCTACTTTTATTTGTTCTGTTTTTACTACTAATTCTTGTGATTCTGCTATGTTTCCAGCTTTATCTGTGCTTTTAGTTTTTACCCAATATTTTGTATTTGGTTTTAAATTAGTAAATGTATTGCTTGTTTGCCAGTCACTCCATTTATTTTTTTGTTTTATTGCATATAAGTTTTTTGTATTGTCTATTCCGCTTTCTTTATCTATTTGAGTACAGTTTATTGTTATGGTATTGTTGGTTTTCTCTACTGTTGGTGTGCTATTTGTTGGTTTGACTTTATCTATTTTTGCATATTCTGTTATCGTATTAGAAAAGTCTCCTGCTTTAGTTCCTACTATTCTTGTATCTATTTGGTTTATCCCGTTTTCTTTAATTATGATGTTTGTGTCAGTTTTACAGTCTATCCATTCTTTATTGTTAATTTTGTATTGATATTTTTCTACATATTGATTTTCATTTTCTGTATCTATAATTTGAAATGTTACATTATTTTTAGTCCAATCTTTTTCTGATAATATTATTTTAGGATTTTTTAAATATGTAATCATAAAATTTCTTTCTTCAATTTTACTTTTGGAATTTGTACTATCTTCAGCCCATATTTTAAGTGTATGTGATTGTTCTGCTGATAGATTTAATTTTGTTAAGTCTAAAGAAAATTCTCTTGCTTGACCTTTGGTAGAAATAGGTGGTAATGTATATTCTTTGTTGTCTACGCTGTAATGTATTGAGACTATATCTTTTAAGTCTTTATCTTCTACTACTCCCTTTATTATTGCATTAGTGTAATATAATTTTGCATTGTTTTCTAGTTGTATTTCTACACTTGGCACATTTTGCTCTCCTATTTCCATTACTACTGAATATTTTTTTGTTTCTCCTGCTTTTATTTCTTTATTTACCCACGAAAATGTTAATGCACTATCCTTGTTTTCTATCTTTTTTACATTTGGATTATTATCAAATATATGACTTAAATAATAATCACTCCAATTTCCTATCCATAGGTTATCTATATTTGTTACTTCCCCAGTATTTTTACCATATAAGATGAATTGTACTTTCTTTTTTGTTTCTCCTTTTTCTGTGTATAATTTTAGTGTTTCTCCATTATTTAGTTTTTCTATTGTAGCTTTATCATCTCCATCAATTTCTATGTCTGCTGATGTTCCAAGCGAAATTGTTGCAGTATCTTTTGTAGTATTTTTTAGTGTATATATTATTTGTACTTGTCTACCGTCATTTAGATATTGTGTGCTTACTAATAGTTCTATTCCTTCTATATTTTGCACTGCATCATTTTGTACTTCTTTATAGTGCATATCTTTCATTTTTTCTTTTCCTAATGTATATTTTCCATTCATTTCTCCATATTTACCATTTACATTTAAAAATACATGATAGCCTAAGTTATTATGCGTGCTACTGATTATTTCTTTTTCTTTTATTGTATATCCTTTTATATCAAACCCTTTTATCCATGAACCTTCAAAATTTTGCTTTATTACTGGTGATATTTTTATTTTTCCATTATCTTTTTCTGTAACTGCATATGTTGATATTGGAATTATTAAAATTATAATAAATATTAGTGCTGTAATTGTTTTTAATTTCATTTTTATTTTACCTCCATTTAAAAATTTTTTTATTTAAGCAATATTTTTTTATTTACTTATAAATTTCCTCCCTTCTATTAAGATTTTCTATCTTTTTTAAGATATTAGATTTCATTGGATTTTTTCTATGAATTATTTAGAGATTTTTTTAATTTGAATAAAAAATTTAAAAGTTAAGTGGTTTGTTAATTGTTTAGTAAATTACTTGTGATTATATGAATTTATTTAATGAAAAATAGAGTGTAATTTTAAAACTATCAATTTATTATGATAGTTAGTTATTAATACTATTTATTTTTTATAACGGATATTGATGTGTGACTTATAATGTATTTCTAAAGAATATAATTTTATTTTAGATATATAAAATATTGGTGCGCCATAGAGGGGTCGAACCTCCGACCTTGTGATTAAGAGTCACCTGCTCTACCAACTGAGCTAATGGCGCATTTATGAACAATTATTATTATAATGCGATTATAATGAATTTGTCAATACTTTGATAATTTTTATGAAAAGTTTTTTATAAGCACTGTACAAATGTACAGTGCTTTTTCTATTTTGTTCCTTGTTCTACTATTCTCTGTAGTGGATTATATGAATCTTTTGATAATAGAGTCTTTGATATTACTTTCCCATTTAGCCTTAATATTCTGTATGCTTCACTTTTATATCCATTTACCCCTTTTTGTATTTCGTTTTCTACTCCTTTTTCTAATTTATTTGTTTTTATATATTTAGTAGTATATGGTATTACTTCTGTTATTTTATCTTCTATTACTACTTCATATTCTATATCTTCTTTTATTCCTTTTATTTCAATTTGGCATATACCATTTTGTGATAAACATTCTATTTTTATTGGATATGTTCTTGTATTTTTAAATTTAAAATCTATCGTTCCATATGATACTGTAGCATCTCTACTTGCTGATACATATCCTGTTATGAAGTAATGGTTTCTTCTAGAAGTTACCTCAAGGTTTGCTTCTAGTACTGCATTATATAAAGTTGATGATACTTGGCATATTCCTCCTCCAATTCCATCTACTACTTTTCCTCCCATATATACGGATGCTTCTTTATATCCTGCTTTTATTGTTCTTTCGCCAACTATTTTATTATATGAAAATGTTTCTCCTGGCATTAGTATCGTTCCATCTATTTTTTCTGATGCTAGTTTAATATTTGTACTTCTATTAATATTACTTTCATCATATCTTGTTACATATTTTGATATTTGTTCTGGAAAGAAGTTTTGATTCTTTAAATCTTTTACTGTTATTTCTGGTTTTGTAATAGTTAATGGAATTACATATTCATCTTTTTGTTCTTCTAATATCGTTTTTGCCTCTTCTATAGATATTTTTAAATCTATACCATTTACTTCCTTATGTAATACAACTGGATTTTCTTCATAATATGCATCTTGTGGTTCTTTATATATTTCTTCTCTTATTTTTTCTATATCTAACTTCTCAGGTTCTTTTTGTTCTATTGGAATTTCTATAGTATCTATTTCTTTTCCTTTTATTTGTTTTTTTATTGCATCTATTATTCTTTTTTTAAATTCTTCTTTATTTACTTCAATTCCTGCTTTTCCATTAGAAATTATTAGGTTATCACCTTCAATATAATACGAACTTTGAGTTACAACTCCTGGTATCTTTGCAGATATGTCATCTATTACTTTGTTTAGTTCTTCTTCGTTCATATTTATTGCTTTTTCTATCTTAGTAGAAAATAGTTTTGTTTTTAGTATTGAATAATTACTTATTATTATATTTTTATTTCTTCCTATTTTATATGCTTCGTTTATAGCTTCTATTATGTCATATTTTACTTCTATTTGTTCTAAACTTATTGTTGTTTCATATTCCCCTTGTTTTACTTTTATATTTTTACTTACTTGTTCATCAAATTGTTCTTTTAGTTTTTGATATGCTTCATTTATTGTTAAATTTGAGACATCTATATTATTTATTTTTACTCTTGAAATTATTGTTTCTCCTAGTGCATTTGTAAGAGCAAATATGCTTGAGAATATTAGTAAAGCAAATATTATAAGAATTGGTAGTATTATTTTTTTCGGATTTAAATATGTATTTTTCTTATTTCTTTTCCTATTATTTTTTCTCATTATATCTCTCCTCCCTATAATTCTTTGCTCTATTCTAATTTTCTTTATATTATCATATATTGTTTTGCTTTACAATATTAATTTTATGCATATAGTTAAATCTTTCATTACATTTTTCTTTTTTCTATTCATCACTCTCCTCAAAAAATACTTCTGCTATACTTTTTTGTAATGCTTTTGAAATTCTCTCCATTACTTCTCTTGATGGATTTTTTCTAGTTCCTCTTTCTAGATGACAAAGATATCCAGTTGATATTCCTATTTTAATTGACATTTCCTCCAACTTTAATCCCTTTTCTTTTCTATACTTCCTGATACTATTTTTATACATATCATTTCTCCTTTCGTTTACATTTTGTCAATATTATATATGTACTAATTTGACAAGTCAAGAATTTTATGATATTTTTTATAAAAATGTTACATTTTTTTAGTTTACTGGTAGACAAATTGCATTTTTTCTTATATAATGGTGAAAAATAATAGAAAAAGAGGTAGAATTTTATGATTGGTGATATGATTGCAAAAGCAAGAAAAGAAAAAAGAATGACTAAAACTGAACTTTCGAGATTAACTGATATTAATATTGGTCACTTAACACATATTGAAAAGGGTGAAAGAAATCCTAGCCACAAAGCTTTAAAGAATATTTGTAAGGCTTTAGATATTCCTTATCAACAATTAATGTATACTTATGATAAAACTATTAATGAAGATCAAGAGACTTATAATGTTGTAAGTCATATTTCTTATAATAAGTTATTAGCAGTGGATTCTGTTAGTGGATTTATTGATTGTCCTTCTAACGTTCCAAGTTCTGCTATAGCTCTTAGAATTAATGATGATTCAATGGCTCCTACTTTTGCTAAAAATTCTTATGTTTTTGTTGAATTTAATACTCCATTAAATAGCAAAGATTATGGTGTTTTTAGTTTGAATGGAGATGTTATAATTAGAAAATTCTTTGCAAGACAAGATAAAATCACATTAAGAGCTGATAATAAGAGTTTTTCTGACATTTCTATAAAGAAAGATGACGATTTTTATATTATAGGAAAAATTTTATCAAAATAAGGGATTTTATTGTTAAAAATACTTGAATATTTAGTTTTTTAATAATATAATATGACTACAAAAGACAAACAAGGAGAGTTTCAAGTTATGGAATTAACTAAGAATATATTTTTTAATACTGATAAATTAATTGAAAATACTACTGTTAAGATCTCTTATACAGGAAAACTATTTAGTGATAATGCTGAGAAAGTGTTTATTCACTATGGTTTTGGATTATCTTGGGATGACCTAAATGAAATTGAAATGGAGAAAACTGAACTTGGTTTTCAAGCTGAAGTTGAGCTTGTTTCTTTTGATACTTTCAATTTCTGTTTTAGAGATGGAAATAATAATTGGGATAATAATAACGGCAAGAATTATGTTTTTCCTATTGAGAAAAATATTATGGCTTTAGTTACTACTGAAAATAATAGCTTACTTCCTACTAGAAGATTACGCAAATCTTATATCTGGAGTAAAAAAGTTCGTATTGCTGTATATAAAATTATTACTTATCTTCCAAAGATTATATCAGGTAATTATAAGAGAAAACTTAGTGAAAATTAAAATAAAATTTTAGGCGGATTTTCAAATCCGCCTTTTTATTATATTACCCAACCTCCATTTGGTGATATTATTTGTCCTGTTGTATATGTGTCTTCTATCAGCCAATTTACACATTTTGCAATTTCTTCTGGTGTTCCAAATCTTTCCATTGGTATTTGACTGTTTACTTCTTGTATTTCTTCATTAGTTAAGTTTTTGTTCATATCTGTTAAAATTGCTCCAGGTGCAATTGAATTCACTCTTATATTAGATGGTCCTAATTCTTTTGCAAGTGATTTTGTTAATCCATCTATTCCTGCTTTTGAAACTGAGTATGCTACTTCACAAGATGCTCCTGTAATTCCCCATATTGATGATATATTTATTATACATCCTTTTTTATTTTTTATCATATTCTTTACTGCTTCTTGTGTAGTATAAAATACACTTGTTAAATTTGTTTGTAGGATATTATTCCAATCTTCATCTGTAATATCTGTAAATAGCTTAAACTGATCTATTCCTGCATTGTTTACTAATATATCTATATTTCCAAATTGTTTTTGTGCAAATTCTATTAAGGCTTTTGCTTGTTCTCTTTTTGATACATCTGCTTTATATATTTCTGCTTTGTATCCATTATCAGCTAGTTCTTTTTGTAATTTTTCTGCTTGTTCTTTTGAGGTGTTATAATTTATTACTACATTTATTCCCTTTTTTGCAATTTCTTTTACTATAGCTCTTCCTATTCCTTTTGCCCCTCCTGTTACTATTGCTGTACTCATATATTTTTACTCCTTTTAAATTATTTATATAGATATTTTATAATAAATTAATTTGTTTTCCAATATGTTTTATGCAATTTCTTTATTTGTATTTAAATTTATATTTTTTCTTCTATATACTGAAAATATAACTGCTAGGCTTAAAATATCTATTACTAGATTTATTTTTCCATATGATATAAATGGAATATCAGAATTTAAATTTATTGCTGGATTTAAGTTTATTAATATACACAACACATTTCTAAATATGAATGAACATGCTATTCCTACTATTATTAACTTTCCATATGTATCTTTTATTTTGGTTACATCTATAATCATTTTTATATTGAATGCTATAACCATTATAATCATTAAAATACTAATAATCCAACCATAGTTTAATAAAAGTGCATTTAGCGGGAATATTCCTTTTTCTGTATTAAATAGCATTGCTGTACTTATATCCACGTTATTTGCTTTACCAAATAATTTAGCTGATTTTATAATTTCTCTTTGAGCCGTTCTTTGCCATACAATATCTGTGTCTGTATTTATTTCTGGGTTAAATATCGTACCAATTCTATGTATAGTTTCCTCAAATTCATTATATTTTACTAAACTTCCTAGCCATATTAATGTTAATATAATTATTGAAATACCCGTAATTTTTAATGATTTTTTTATGTATTTCTTTTTCTTCATTTGTATTAGTTTTGCAGTAATTATTGCATAATATGTTAATATTAGGATAATGGTTAGTGAACGTGAATATTGTAATAGTACTATTAAGGATATTATGCTTAATAACATAGCTTTTACTATGTTTATATTTATATTATGTCTGTCAAAGTATTCTATTTTTATTGTGCTTTCTTTATTTATATTTTCTATAAAACCTACAAATGATATAATGTAAAGCGGCATTGCGATTATTCTTGTTACTAATCTTGTATTCATTGTCTTGTCACCACTTATTATTGGCATTAATAATATGATTGTTGCAATACAATAAATTATCTTTGAATGTTTTTGTAGCTTTTTATAATCAAAAAAGTAAATTAGTAAAAATGGTATTGTACTTAGAATAGTATATATTAAATTTATTTTCCAATTATCTGTTCCATCTATATAACTTACTAAAACTCCAAATACTAATAGTATTAAAACAAGAATAAGTAATTGCCAATTCATTCTTGGTTTATGTATTCTATTTAGTTTTTTTCCTATTTCTTCTGCTACGCCCATTTGTATAATTGCTTTTTCTTCCGCTTCATTTTCTTGTATTCCTTCTTGTAGATACTCTTCTTTTATTTCTTGTATATGGTCTTCTAACTCTTTTGATATTTCATTTCTAATAGGTTTGTATTTTATTTGCTCACATACTTTATCTAAAAATTCTTTAGTTTGCAAACGAAACACCCCCTATTACATTAGTAATTCCTGTAGAAAATATTTCCCATTCTTCTTTTTTTTCTTTTAAACTTTTCTTTCCTTTTTCTGTAATTGCATAATATTTTCTTTTCTTTGCATAGGTTTCATCCCAATATGAAATAATTAATTCATTCTCTTCTAATCCATGCAAAATTGGATATAATGTTCCTTCTTTTAATTCAAATACATTTTTGGATTTTTCACTTAGTTTTTTTATCATTTGATAGCCATACATATTTTCATTTTTTAACATTTCTAGTATTAGCATTGTAGTACTTCCCTTTAACAATTCTTTGTTTACTTTCACTTTTATCCCTCCTTTATGCATAGATAATCTATGTATATTTGCATTGTATATCTAGGTATAAAAATTGTCAATAGTTTCTTAAAAAATTATGGATTTCTTTAATATGAATTTTAGTGAACTTTTCAAAGAAAAACACGGAATAAATGTGTTTAATAATATAAGAAATAAAATACTATTAGAAAATTCAATAGACTCTAGCAATTATATTGAATTGATTTTCAAAATTTTTTTCTTTGATTTATTGGAATTAAATACTTCTATAATACAAAATCTAATTAATGACACTATGTCTCCACAAAATGTAAATGTTAAAGAACTACTATCAATTCATAAAAATTCTATAAGAGAAATACAAGCATATTTAGAATCTGCAACTAATACAAAAAAATAACATTTTAATTGATTCCTATTATTTTTGTTTTCTTTTACTATTCTACTTATTATATAATTAAGGGCACAAATAATTAAACTTATTTGCACCCTTTTATCAGCAATTTCAGCTGATCGCAGCAAAGGTAGATAAATTAAATTTAATTCACAGCATCAAGGTTTAATATACCCATGCTCCAACCCAACCGCCTGCATTCCCACTTATTATATAACATTCTAATCTATAGGTTCCTTTTGCACCAGTTGATCTAATGGATATGGGGTCGGTAGTTTTATTTTGACCAATTATCACAGGTAATTCAGTTAGTTGCGTACCATTAGAATCAAATATATCAATTCCAATCGACACATCACCTGTAAAATCCCACGTTTTAATGACTATCTTGCTTACCCTGCTTGTAACATCAATTTTGACAGTGAAGTGATCTGTTCCGGGATTATGGTATGCTGCTCCCCAAAACGGATCCGCCGCCCGTGCCGTCATAGATGTTGTTGCAAATGATGCTGTCAAAATAACTAATGCCATCATTATGCAGATTGTTGCTTTATTAAGTTTTTTAATCATAATGTTCTCCTTTCATACAATCTACCCTTGCTACTTGATACAACTACAACAAAAGTTGTATTAATACTATATAATTTTTCCACTATCTTGTTAATAATATCCTCAAAACAATGTAAATCTTCAAAAAATTAGTAATCCCCCCTATTTATTGTAAGTTTTGTAAAATAAAAACTACCTATAAAAATAAAAAGAAGATATGTATATACCCTCTTTTTATTTTTTTCATACTTATTATACACTTGGTTTTACAATATCGTCATCTTTTACTACATCAAATTCATAATTAAATTCTGCAACTCCAAAACCATTAATTTCCCTACAAATTAGTCCTGTATCTTTATCTATCCATAATATAATACCATTTGCTTCTATCCTATAACATTTTTTATTGTTATATTCAGTTGTTGTAATTCGTGATGTTATTGCATTTATCAAATGATAAATGAGATTATCGTATTTCCAGTAGTTATATGCACATTTTACCAAATTATTTCCTACTTCAAATCCATCTTCTACTTTTTTTTCTTCTCCTCTTTGAACAATAGAAATTTTATCATTTCCATTTATATATGAAGTAAATGTAGTTGTATATATATTGGGTTGATTGCTTATTTTTCCAATAATTTTCATTTCTGATAAAATATTACCATTTTTATTATATAATGTTCGTATATACGCATTACTTCCTTGAGCGTAGGAAGCTATTTCGATGTAATTTGTTTTATTTGCATATTCTTTTGATATATTATCTAGATTTGTTATTATTATAAATCTTCTTGTTACAAATATTAAAAATATAGCAATGACAATTAACACTCCTATAAGAATTTTTTTCCATAATTTCATTTTTTTCTTTTCCATTTTGTATTCCTCCTATCTCTTTCTTTAGTTCAAACTTATATCTTGTATATCCATATTATACCATATTCTTTTATCTAGTACAAATTTTATAACTTTATTTATTTTTTTCATAAAGACTTTTTAATATACTGTTATTCATTTCTTCCCATTTTCTATTACTTTCACGAACTCTGTTTGATATGTCCTCTACTAAAAAACCCTCTTTTATATCCCATACTTTCTTTATTTCACCTTTTTCATTTTCTATATAAATTTTATTTGTATCTTCTTTATCTATTACACAAACCATGTTGCCTCTTTCTCCTGGAAATGCATATTTACCAAATACTTTTATATGTACTTCTCCCTTCTGTTCATCTCTTATTACATCATAGAATACTTGATATTTTTCACAACATAAATCAAAAGTTATTCTATTCTGTTCTTCCCAATTTTCTCCTTTTCTGTCTTCACCAATCCATCCATCAATATCAAGCTCGTCTAAATCTATTATAAATCTTACATCCATTAGAATTTTACTTGTTATTAAAAAAAGATTAACACAGATAAGTATTGTTATGATTATGACACAAATTATTGTTGTTATTTTCTTTCTTTTAAAACCTTTTAAATAATCTATTTGCTCCTCCTGATTTTCTATCATTTCATTGTCTACTTCTTTATTCATATTTTTTAATGTATTAGTACAATTTTTACATTTTTTTAAATGTTCTTCTACTAATTTGTTGCTAGCTTCACTTGATATTTTATCTGCATAACTTGGTAACAAATCTTTAATTACTTCACAATCTATACAGTTTATCGTTTTCATATCTTATCCTCCTTTATTAATTTTTCTTTTCCTCTAAAGAATGTAACCCTTGCCCAATTTTCACTTTTTCCGTAGTATTTTTCCAATTTCTTTAAATGTTAAATCTCCTGTTAGTCTCAAGTATATTACCTCTCTAGTATTTTCATCTAATTTTTGAAGGGCTTCATATAATTTTATTTTATTATCTTTTTTTATATAGTCTTCTTCTATATTTTTGTTATCTACTAATTCTACTTCTTCAATTGCTACTGTATTTTTTAATTTATTTTTATTAATATTTTTGTATAAAATTTTTTTTGCAATAGAACAAAGCCATACAGAAATTTCACAATCTCCTCTAAATTTATTTATTCCGCGTTATTGCTACCACAAAGGTTTCCTGCATTATTTCTTCAGCTAATGTTATATCTTGTGTTATACAAAATATATAATTTTTTATTAACTTAGCATATTTTTTGTAAATTTCTTCAATATCTTCCATTATTTCTACCCTTCTATTATTAAGTGTCAATTTTCATTAAATTTGTTACAGGATTTTTATAAATTTTTTAAATATTTTTTATATAATAAAAAAGCCAGTAACCAAGCTATTGCAAGACTACTGACGTTTATTAATGGAGCCACTTCTCAGATTCGAACTGAGGACCCCCGCATTACAAGTGCGGTGCTTCATAATTTTTAGTTTATATATCTTAATTCTTTAATATAGCTATAATACTGAGTTTATCCTTAGATTTCAATATCTTTAAAAACCTTTTTAAATTAGATTATAAGAAATCCTTTTATAATTTTTAAATTCTAACTAATTTTCTAATACTTTTATTAGTTTAACATTTGATAATGTTGGCGGAGTAGTGGCGACATCTTTTCCAACACCAATATCTAAAACAATAATATATATTTTATCTCCAATACTTAAATCACTTTTACTAATTTTTTTACATCTTTTATCTAAAATTAATACATCTTTTAAATATATTGATTCCTTAGTTGTGAAATAGACCATATTATTCTCATTAACTATATGACCATAACTTTCTGGTTTTGTATGATCGCATAAATCATATGGAATCAGTCTAGAATCATCCTGAACAAAAATTTCGTTATTATAAATTTCAGTAATTGTAGCAGTATAAGTATTAATCTTACTTAATAACACAATTGCTAAAATTATTATGTACATACCGATTAAAGAAATACTTATTATTATTGTTAAAATCTTCTTTTTTTTCATAGAATACCTCCTTATAATAAAAAAAGTTTACCATTATTTTATTTGACATCTATTTTTTATTATATTACCATAAATTGTTAAAAAAAAATAGCCACCTCATAAAAAAGTAAAATATAATCTATAACTATAAATTACTTTTTCTAAATAGATTCTAGTTTGTTAGTTCACATTTAGTTTAAAAGTTGATAAACAAAATAAAACTGTGGCATAAATAATTTTATTCTCTATATCAACTTCACATAATTTGTGGGGAATATCCGGGGAATATCCGGGGAATCCAAATTTTTCTATGTAAAAATTTTATAAAAATAATAGTTATATTTTAGTTTCTAGACATAAAAAAAGCCAGTAACCAAGCTATTGCAAGACTACTGACCTTTATTAATGGAGCCACTTCTCAGATTCGAACTGAGGACCCCCGCATTACAAGTGCGGTGCTCTGGCCAACTGAGCTAAAGTGGCACTGGTGACCCGTACGGGACTCGAACCCATGTCTCCGCCGTGAAAGGGCGGTGTATTAACCGCTTTACCAACGGGCCTAATATATAAAAGAATGCTAAATTTTCATTTAGTATTCTTTTTGGTGAGCCATCGCAGACTCGAACTGCGGACAACTTGATTAAAAGTCAAGTGCTCTACCACCTGAGCTAATGGCCCAAAAATGTACCTCAAAAATAGGTACTTTAATATGTTACTACATTTTTGAATGTATGTCAATCATTTTTTCACATTTTTTTCATTTTTTTATGACTTTTTTTACACATTCTCTTCTTTTAGTTAAATTTTTAATACAATACTGTTACTTATTATGCGTTTAGTTGCTCTATGATTTCTTCAACATCTATTCCATGAACCATACATGCTTCTTCTATTGTTTCTTCTTGTGATGCTGGACAACCTAGACAGTGCATTCCTGCATTTAATAATATTTCAGCTTTTTCTGGTGCCATTTCTAATAGTTCTCCTATTTTTGTTGTTTTTTCTATTTTCATAATAATTCCTCCTTTTTTTATAATTTCTCATATTTTATCATATTTATTCAATTTTGTATAGATTATTTTCTCCTATTCTAAAATAAATAATACTTATATTACTACGTAAAAATGACTTAAAAAGTCGTATAAATCAATTGTAATTAAAAATATTTTAAAAAACTATAGACAAATTATATTTTTTATTGTATTATTGTTCCATTGTTAGGTGGTGATTATATGAATACACTTATTAATGTGTTTTTTATCACTTTCATTATTAACATCTTTATTGTTTTTTATTCGATTTATACTTTTTTCGATATTAAGATTTTCCATAATTTACAAGGTTCGAAATTAGATATCAAAAAACGTAATTTTATGTAGAAAGAAGGTGTTCTATGTCTTTTTATTGTTTTTGTAAGCGTTTTGTTTTTTGCATTATGCTTTCAATCTTTCTCTGTTTAATTGGCTTTATTTTATTTAAACCAATTTATGAAGCTAAATCTGTTATTATTCCATATTCGCTTCATCCTTATGATATTTGTGCGACTTATCCAGAAGTATGGAATAATATAAAGTTTTATTTTGTCCTCTTTTATATTGGTTCATCTATTTTTTTTACTAATTTTTTATACTCATTATTGTTTCTTCATAAAAAAGATAAAATAAAAAATCACAAAAAAGTTAATTCGAATATCAAACAATCCACAAATAATACAAATTTGTTACTTTTTGTTGGTAAAAATGAAAGTGATAATTTAGTTTATATTCCAGAAAAAAGTTTATATCAAAATATTTTAGTTACTGGTACTATTGGTAGTGGTAAAACTAGTTCTTGTATGTATCCTTTTACAAAACAATTAATTTCATATAATAAAAATGACCCCACATCAAAAATTGGTATGCTTATTTTGGATGTTAAAGGTAATTTTTATAAAGAAGTTATTAAATTCAGTTCTTTTGCTAATAGATTAGATGATTTACATATTATAGAACTTGGTAAAGATATAAAATATAATCCTCTAGATAAACCAGATTTAAAACCTATGGTTCTTGCAAATAGATTAAAAACTATTCTTATGCTTTTTTCTCCCAATAATGGAGATTCATACTGGTTAGATAAAGTAGAGCAATTTTTATGTGAGTCAATTAAATTTTGTAGGTTATATAATGATGGTTATGTTACTTTTTTAGAACTTCATAAACTTATTACTGTGCCTAATTATTATATGGATAAGCTTGATATCATTAAAGATATCTTCTCAAGTCGGAAAATTATCTAAAAAGGATTGTTATGATGCTCTTTCTTCTATCGAGTTTTTCGAAAAAGAATTTAATTCTTTAGACTCTCGAACTTCTTCCATTATAAAATCAGAGATTACCCGTATCACAAATTGTTTTGTTTCAGATTATGATGTTATGAATACGTTTTGTCCTAAAAAAGAGGATATTACTTTTAAAGGTTTTAGAGATCTAGTTGATAATGGAAAAATTGTTGTACTTAATATGAATATTGCAGAATATAGAAATTTATCTAAAATCATTGCAACTTATTTAAAACTAGACTTTCAAACTGAAGTTATGAGTAGACTTTCTAGATATAACTCAAATTTTTTTAGAAGTGTTGCTTTTATTTGTGATGAGTTTCATGAATATTGCTCTTCAAGTGATGCTGACTTTTTTGCACAGTCTAGAGAAGCAAAGTGTATTAATATTGTCGCTACACAAAGTTATTCTTCTTTATTAAATGCTATCAATAATCCATATGCTGTTAATGTTATTATTCAAAATCTAATTAATAAATTCTGGTTTAGGACTGATGATATAGCTACTATTGATGATATTCAAAAACAAATTGGTAAAGAAGATAAATTTAAGATTTCAAGAAGTATTACTGAAAATGCAAAAGAAACGCATTACAGTTATTTTACAGATTCTTTAAATTCTAAAGATTCTAATTTATCTGAAAGTATAAGTAAATCTATTCAAAACGATTATATCTATGATACTAATTTTTTTACTCAAGAACTAGAAACTTTTTCCTGTCTCTCATTTTTATCGGATGGGTATAAAATTTTAAAGCCCATGAAATTAAAATTGATGCCATATTTTATTAAGTAGTTATTTATATTTTAGGAGGTTTTTATTATGAAAAACAAAAAAATATTTTTTATTATTTTTACATTATTTTTATTTATTATCTTTATATCTATACTTTCAAATTATTCTTTTTGCGCAGACCAAAAACTTGTTAATACAATAAAAAAAGCTTTTGAGCAAATCGAAGATTGGTTAATCAAACTTGCAACTCCTGCTGCAGCTGTTGCAGTACGGTGTGGGAGTTTTTATGAAAAAATTTAGTTTTGGTGATGAAGAAAGAATGAGAATCGGAAAAAAATTAATTAAAAGCACTCTATTTTCTTATGCTTTTATTTTAGCCGTAGACCTCATTTTATCTGCAATTAAATCTTTGATTTAGTCACTTGTTATAGTTTAGATTACTATATATATTAATTAGCATAGATGTATCAATATATTTTAATGATTCGGAGGTAGATAGTTTGGAAGAAGAAGTAAATATTACTGAGCTAATTATTAATGCAATTAACACTATTTTTCAAACAATTTTTTCATCAATTGATAATAATTTGTATTCCATTTTAGATAATATTACTTTTATAAACACTGATATTTTAAATGGTTCTTATTTTAGGAATATTTTTGGTACATCTACTACTAATGGTATTTTATTAATTGCTAATTCTTTGATATTAGGCTTTTTACTATATTATTGTATTCGACTACTATTATCTAATTTATTAATCACTCAAGTAGAGCGTCCTACAAGTTTTATTTTTAAATTAATCCTTTATTGCATTTGTATGAATTCTTCTATTTTTATTTGCGAACAGTTTATATTTTTTACCTCTTGTTTATCTTCTAGCATACAAGAAGTAGGTAACAATTTATTTGGTTCTACTATTTCATTTTCTAATTTAGTATATAAATTAAATACACTGATTCAAATTGAAGAAAATAGTTTTACCATTTTCTCAATTGATGGATTACTTAAAAGTGTGATTTCTATTAGTTTTTTAAATCTAACTTTTTCGTATGCTATTCGTTATATTATGATAAAAGTTTTTGTATTAATATCCCCTTTTGCATTTTTATCCCTTAGTATTTCTTCCACTTCTGGATTTTTTAAAGCCTGGATTAAATGCTTTATTTCCTTAATGCTAATACAGATTTTAGTAGCTCTTGTATTACTTATTATTTTTTCAATTGATTTCAGTAGTAATAATATCTTCTCTAAATTTTTAATATGTGGTGCAATTTTTGCTCTACTTAAGTCTAATTCTTATGTGAGAGAATTTATGGGTGGTATTAACACTGATTTAACAAATGGTTTTAATGGAATTAAATCTTTTATTAAATAGCGGAGGTTTATATGAAATTTATTTTTCCTCAAAATTATAATTTTAATAGTAAATTGTTTGGTTTTATTGATTATTCAACTGCTATATTAAATGTTATTTGGTGCTCTTTTGTTTTCTGCTTAATTAATTTAATATTTACCAATTTGAATATTAAGATATTTCTTTTTATATTTCTTTGCTTTCCTATACTTATTTTTAGCATTGTTGGATTTAATCACGAAAATATTTTGTATGTGTTTATATATATACTAAAATATCTAAAGAATCCTAAAGTTTATTTGTATAAGAAATAAATTACTATTAACACATATCCCCAAAATAATTTCATTTTCTGTTGTATAAATTGTCTTAAAATGATATAATTTGTTATATATTACTTAAGAATAAAATTTGTATATATTTTATAAGGGGATATTATTATGAAGCTTGAACAGAATGATTTATCTATGATTTTCTCTACTACTGAAATTTCAGATGTTTTTTTTACTGAATATTTGTCACAAGCAAGTGGAGATTACATTAAAGTTTATTTATATATTTTATTTTTATCTAAGTATGGTAAAGATGTTAAATTGAATGATTTATCAAAAAAACTTGCTTTACCTCTTAAGACTATTCAAGATGCTCTTAAATATTGGGAAGATGCTGAAGTTATTATAAAGAAGTCTACTGGATATGTTGTAAATAACCTTCAAGAAATTGAACTTAATAAATTATATAAACCAAGACTTTCTTCTAAAATAGATGTAGAAAAAAGTTCTCAAAATCAATACAGGGCTAAAGCTATTGAAGATATTAATACATCTTTCTTTCAAGGTGTAATGTCTCCTTCTTGGTATAATGATATTGATTTATGGTTTAAAAAATATAACTTTGATGAACAAGTTATGATTGCGCTTTTTAGATATTGTTTTGAACGTTCAGCTTTACATAGAAATTATATTGTTGCTGTTGCTGATGCTTGGCATAAGAGTAATATTAAGACTTGGACAGATTTAGATATGTATTATGAAAAGCAAGAAAAGTTGAATATTGTTAAAAAATCTATTGCTAAAAAATTAGGTATAAATAGAACGTTAACTCAATATGAAGAAGCTTATATTGAAAAATGGACTGTTGATTTTGGATTTTCTTTAGATATTATAGAACTTGCTCTTAAGAAAACCACTTCAAAATCTAATCCTAGTTTTGATTATATAGATAAGATTATTTGTGATTGGCATGATAGAAATTTAAAAACAGTTAGCGATATTCAAGCCTTTTTAGAACAAATGAAATTTAAAAAAGCAGAAATTAAAAATTTAGAAAAGAAAAGTTATAATAATTATGAACAAAGAAAATATGATAATTTTGATAATTTATATGCTAATGTCCAAAAGGCATAGAAAGGATTTTAACTAATTATGAGTAATTCTACTTTGAAAACTTTGCTAAAAGATTATGAACAAAAAAGAATGAACGCTATTTTAGATTTAGATAATAGAAAAACTGATCTTTATGCTTCAAATAAGCGATTAGAAGAAATAGAAATGGAACTTAACTCTTTTGCTTTAAATACTGCAAAATCTATTTTATTTGCTAATAATGAAACTAATTCTGTTAATAATTTGAAAGAAAAAATAGATAATTTAAAAAAAGAAAAAGAAATGATTTTAAATAATTTAAATATTGGAAAAGATTTTTTTAAACCCCGTTTTGAATGTGACTTATGTGAAGATACTGGATACGTTAGAAATGGTTATAATTTTAATTTATGTAGTTGTATTAAGCAGAAATTATTTGATATTGAGTATAATAAATCAAACATCTCTAATTTAAAAAATGACACTTTTACTAATTTTAATATTGATTTGTACGCTGATAAAATTAATGAAGAGCTATATTCTTCTAATATATCCCCTAGGGATAATATTAAAAATATTAAAAATATTGCTTTAAATTTTATAGATAATTTTGAAGATGATAGCGAAAAGAACTTACTTTTTCTTGGCAATACTGGTCTTGGTAAAACTTTTTTATCTAATTGTATTGCAAATGAATTGTTACAAAAAGGGAAAACTGTACTTTATCAAACTGCTCCTGTAATGCTTGATACGATTATTGATTATAGATTTAATAAAAATAACTCATCTTCTATTTATGAAAATATTTTAGATGTTGATTTGCTTATTATTGATGATCTTGGAACTGAGTGTATGAATAGTATGAAGTTCAGTGAACTTTTTAATGTTATTAATACACGATTATTAAACCAAAATAATCATATTACTAAAACTATTATTTCTACTAATTTAAATTTGAAAGAATTAAGTGAAAAATATGATGAAAGAATTTTTTCAAGATTTGTAGGCTATTATAATATTTGTAGATTTTTCGGTGAAGATATTAGGTTTAAAAAATAGAGAATATATTGTATTCTCTATTTTTTATTTTTCAAATTATATTATTCGTTTTCAGTTACATTGTCTTCCTTTGGAACAGTTTCTATACTGACTACTTTTGCTCCATCATTTGTTCTCATTAGAGTAACCCCTTGTGTTGATCTTCCAAGTACACTTATTTCTTTTACTGCTAATCTTATTATTGTTCCTTGATCTGTTATAAGCATAACATCTTCATCTTCTCCTGTTATTCTAATTCCAACTAGTTTTCCTGTCTTTGGTGTTATTTTATATGTTATAACACCTTTTCCACCTCTTGTTTGTACTCTATATTCATCTAATTCTGTTCTTTTTCCAAATCCATTTTCTGTTATTGCAAGTAGTGTTGCTTTTCCTCCTGCAATAATTGATTCCATTCCTATTACGTAATCATCTTTATCTAGTCTTATTCCTATAACACCTTGTGATACTCTTCCTATTGGACGTACATCTTTTTCATCAAAAGTAATACACATACCTTCTTTTGTAACTAATACTACATTATCTTCTCCATCTGTAAGTCTTACTGCTATTAATTCGTCATCTTCTTTTAATGTAATTCCTTGTAATCCTGTTTTTCTTGTTGTGTTATATTCTGTTAATGCTGTTTTCTTAATTAGTCCATTTTTTGTTGCCATAAGTAAGAATTTTCCTTCTGCAAAGTTTTGTATTGGAATAACTGCTGATATTTTTTCTCCTGGATCTAGACTTAATAGATTTACAATTGCTGTTCCTTTTGCTGTTCTTCCTGCTTCTGGTATTTCGTATCCTTTTAGTTTATATAGTTTTCCTTTATTGCTGAAGAATAAAATTGTATCGTGTGTTGAAGCTGTAAATATTTGTTTTACAAAGTCTTCTTCTCTTGTTGCTATTCCTGTAATTCCTTTTCCACCTCTTCTTTGGCTTTTATATGTATCTACTGGCATTCTTTTTATATATCCAAAGTGTGTAAGTGCTATTACTGTTTGTTCTTCTTTTATTAAGTCTTCAATTTCAAGATCTCCTTCAGCTGCAATAATTTTAGTTTTTCTTTCGTCTCCAAATTTTTCTTTTACTTCTTCTAGTTCTTCTTTTATGATGTCAAATACTAATTTTTCGCTTCCTAAAACTTCTTTTAAATGAGCAATTAATTGCATTAATTCATTGTATTCTTCTTCAATTTTTTCTCTTTGTAATCCTGATAATGTTTTTAATCTCATATCTAATATTGCTTGTGCTTGTATATCAGATAGTCCAAATCTTTCCATCAATCTTTCTTTTGGATTATCATAAGAAGAGCGTATTATTGAAATTACTTCATCTATATTATCTAAAGCTATTTTTAATCCTTCTAAAATATGTGCTCTTGCTAAAGCTTTATCTAATTCAAATTTTGTTCTTCTTAAAATAACTTCTTTTCTATGATTTATAAAACAATCTAAACATTGTCTTAAAGTTAATATTTTAGGTTCACCATCTACTAATGCTAAAATAATTGTTCCAAATGTTTCTTGCATTTGTGTGTGCTTATATAATTGATTTAATATAACTTGTGGTCTTGCATCTCTTTTTAATTCTACTACAACTCTTGTTTTTTCTTTTCTATCTGATTCATCTCTTACTTCTGCAATTCCTTCAACTTTTTTATCTTTTGATAAATCTGCTATTGTTTTAACAAGTTTTGCTTTATTTACTTGATATGGTAAAGAAGTAATAATAATTCTTTGTCTATTTCCACTCATTTCTTCAATTTCAGCTTCAGCTCTCATTGTAATTTTTCCTCTACCTGTTGTATAGGCATCTTTTATTCCTTCTTTTCCTAAAATAGTTGCACCTGTTGGGAAATCTGGTCCTTTTATTATTTCCATTAGCTCTTCTACTGTCGTATCTGGATTGTCAATTATTTGTACTATACCATCTATTACTTCTGATAAATTATGTGGAGGTATATTTGTTGCCATACCTACTGCTATTCCAGAAGAACCATTTACTAGTAATGCTGGTATTCTAGCTGGTAAAACAGTTGGTTCTTGTAACCTATCATCATAATTTGGCATAAAATTAACAGTATTTTTTTCAATATCTGTTAGCATTAATTCAGATATTTTCGACATTCTTGCTTCTGTATACCTCATAGCTGCTGGACTATCTCCATCTACTGAACCAAAGTTTCCATGTCCATCTACTAATGGATATCTCATTGTAAAGTCTTGTGCTAATCTTACCATTGCATCATATACTGAACTATCTCCATGTGGATGATAACGACCTAAAACAGATCCAACTGTATTTGCACATTTACGATATGCCTTATCTGATGTTATTCCATCTTCGTGCATTGAGTATAATATTCTTCTATGTACTGGTTTTAATCCATCTCTAACATCTGGAAGTGCACGAGATATAATAACACTCATTGCATATTCTATATATGCTGTTCTCATCTCTTTGTCTATATCTCTTTCAATTATTTTTCCGTCTCTTCTTTGTGGTGTTTCTTCCATTACTTTTTCCCTCTTTTCTTAATTTTTGTACATTTGTATTATACTAAAACATATTTTATTTTGCAAGTAATTTAATTAAAAAACTAGGCTTTTTTACTACGGATTTCCACAGTTCATTATAAATAAATTTTTAATATATTTAATAAAACCTTATCTAATTGATAAGGTTTTATATATAAATTACTTGCATTTTTTTATAAGAACGAATGTGATAATCTAAAAAATCAAAGAATTTAATCATCCCTCTATTGTTCTTATTTTAAAGCGTTTTCTAAGTCTTTAATAATATCATCTGCTTCTTCTATTCCAACAGATAATCTTAATAATTTACCTGTAATTCCTAATTTTTCTCTAATTTCTTCTGGAACAGAGTTATGTGTTTGTGTTAATGGATAGGTAATTAATGTTTCTGTTCCCCCTAAGCTTTCTGCAAACATTATTAAATCTACTTTTTCTAAAATTTTCTTTGCAGTTTCCTCACTATCAACAGCAAAAGATATCATTCCTCCAAATCCTGTTGTTTGTTCTTTTGTTATTGAATATTGAGGATGATCTTCAAATCCTACAAAGTATACCTCTTTAACTTTTGGTTGTTTTCTTAACCAATTTGCTACTTTTATTGAATTTTCATTATGTTGTTTCATTCTAACTGTTAATGTTTTTAATCCTCTTAATATTAACCATGCATCTAATGGTGCTATTTGATTTCCAAAAGTTTTTACTTGCCCTAATATAAAATCTGCATGTTCTTGTTTTTTTACTACTATTATTCCTGCTAAAGTATCATTATGTCCACCTAAATATTTTGTTCCACTATGTATTACTATATCTGCTCCTAATGTTAGTGGTTTTTGATAGTATGGTGTTAAAAATGTATTATCTACTACCATTACAGCATTAATAGATTTTGCTATTTTTGAAATTTCCTTAATATCTGCAACCTTCATCATTGGATTAGTTGGTGTTTCTACAAATATCATTTTAGTATTAGGTCTTATAGTTTCATTAAGTTGTTTTAAATCAGACATATCTACTTGTGAGAATTCAATACCATATCTACTGAAAAATATTTCATTTATATGTAATGTTCCTCCATATAAATCATCTGATAAAATAATGTGATCTCCAGGATTTAATAATGATAATACAGATGTAACTGCTGCCATTCCACTAGATACTGCAAATCCTGCTATACCTTCTTCTAAAATTGCCATTGTTCTTTCTAATTCTTCTCTTGTTGGATTTTTTACTCTTGAATAAGAGTATCCTGTATCTTGTCCTAATGCAATGTGTCTAAAAGTTGATGACTGAAATATTGGGAAACTAACTGCTCCCGTCATTGGGTCATGTCCTAAGGCGCCATGAACCGTTTTCGATTCAAATGCTAATTCTTCCTTTTTGCTATAATCATTATAGTTTTTAAAATTTTTCATAGTTTTACCTACTTTTTATGATTAGTATCTATAAAATCTTAATTAAGATTTTATATACAAAATTAGTATATACTTTTTTTAATTTTAAGTCAAGCAATTATAAATTATTCTTTCCCTAACTTTTGAGCTAATTCTATCTGTTCATTAGATAATTCAAAATTTTGTCCATTATTTTTAATTAATAAATGTAAATTTTCAATTGTTCTTGCATCATTTATTGTTTTTTCTATGGGTGCTAAATTATTCAATTCTTTTCGAATTTTTTTATATTCTTTTTCCATTCCTTCAAAATTTCTATCATTATAATTTTTCTTCCAATTTTCAATATTTTTTTCGGTGTTATTTAATGCTTTTAGTTGACTATTAAAAGTATTTTCAATATTTTTTTCAATATTATTCAATATTATATTTTTTCCTTGTTTTATTGTTTTTGCTACACTTGAATTTATTACTCCTTTTGAATGTATTTTATTTACAACACTATCTAAAACTATTGAAATGTTATCTATTATTCCTCCACTTTTTACTGCTTCTTGCATTTGTGTTATATTTTCAAATTTTCCAGTTATAATTCCTATTGCACTTTTTCCAATATTAATTGAATCATCTATACTTTTTTTTATTCCATCTTTTAATCCATAATTTATTAAATTATTTTTTAAATCAATTACTTGGTTTTGTATAAAATCTGGTAATATTGTTCTTAATCCAATATCAATTGCTGTATTTATTGTTTTTCCTAAAATAGTTTCTAAAAAATTATTTTGGCTTTTTTCTATTTTTTTATTTAATTCAAGATTATTTATATTTATATTCTCCATTTATTTATTCTCTTTTTTATTATTAAATAATTACATTTTTTTTATTATTTTTTTTATTTCGAAATTAATATTTGAATAATAATTATTAAAATTTGAATTTATTAATTCTTCAAATTTTTTATTATATTTTATTTTTCCAATTATTTTTTTATTTTTAAAAATATTTTTTATTATTTTTTTATCTATAGAATATTTATTATAATTATTTATTATTATTTTTTCATTTTTTAATTTATATTCTTCCATTATTTTTT
>JAAVZA010000035.1 GCA_022791395.1 Clostridia bacterium | reverse complement strand
CAAACCCAGATAATAAAAAAGAAGCAGAAGCTAAATATAAAGAATTAAATGAAGCATATGAAAATTTATCTGATCCACAAAAAAGAAGAATGTATGACCAATTTGGACATAATGGACCACAAGGTTTTGGCGGTGGAGGACCAGGTGGATATTATTCATATTCTACATCTGGTTTTGATGGATTTGATATGGGTGACTTAGGAGATATTTTCTCTTCATTCTTTGGAGGAGGATTTAATGGTAGGTCATCATCAAGAACAAATAATGGACCAACTAAAGGCGCAGACTTAAGATACAATATGGAAATTACTTTCGAAGAAGCCTTTTTAGGTGTAGAAAAAGAAATCAATATTAACCGAGAGGATACTTGTGATACTTGTCATGGAAGTGGTGCAAAACCAGGAAGTAAAGTTGATACTTGTTCTATGTGTAATGGAACAGGAAGAATCCAACAAGTACAAACGACAATACTTGGTCAAATGCAAACAACAAGAACCTGTCCAACTTGTCACGGAGAAGGAAAAGTTATAAAGGAACCTTGTGAAAATTGTCGAGGAAAAGGAACTGTAAGGAAGCAAGCAAGAATAAAAGTAAAAATACCAGCAGGGATAGATGAAAATCAAACTGTTGTATTAAGAGGAGAAGGAGCACCAGGAGAAAAAGGTGGTCCAAAAGGAGATTTATACATAACAGTTCATATTAAAAGGCATAATGTTTTTACAAGACAAGATTACAATGTGCTTTGTGATATACCAATAACTTTTACACAAGCCACACTAGGTGCAGAACTAAAAATACCAATGGTAGATGGAAGTACAGAAAACTTTAGAATACCAGAAGGAACGCAAACAGGAACACGCTTTAGAATAAAAGGTAAAGGATTCAAAGCAGTAAATAGGAACTATGAAGGAGATTTAATCTTTACAGTAGAAGTTCAAACACCAAAACGTTTATCTAAAGAACAAAGAGAACTTTTAGTAGAATTTGCAAAAACAATGAATGAACAGCCTCCAGTGAAAAAGAGAGGAATATTTGGATAAAAATATTATAAACAGAAATATGAGTCGTATAACTTTTACGACTCATATTTCTTTCTTGTTACAGACAGTAAGTTAATTAATTGACAACGGTTTTTATTGTATACTCCACATAAATATTAATTTTATTTGAAACTAAATACATAACTTTACGATAAAGAATTGACAAGTAATATAAGTTATTATAATATGTAGACATATAGTGAAAGATATAAGTAGCCATAATTTAAATCTACTAATATGATACCAAGATATATAATAAAAAGAATAAAAATAAGAACAAAGGAAATAATCAAGTCAAGGAGGAACAAAAGAAAATGAAGAGTGAAAAAAAGATAATAGTAGGAAAACCTACTATGTCTAATCCAAATGCTATTACTTTAATTGCATTAATTATAACTATAATAATTCTTTTAATTTTGGCAGGGGTAACAATAAACTTAATATTAGGAGATAACGGATTATTTAAAACTGCAAAACAAGCGGGAGAAAGTTACGATGAAGCTGTAGCAAGGGAAAAACTAGATACAGTACTTGTAAGTATACAAGCAGATAAATATACAAACCCTAAATATGATGAACAAACAGATATAGACAATAGAATAATTGAAAATGATATGAGCATTAGTGGAAATATAGTAATAGTAGATGGATGGCAATTTGAAATAGATAGAAGCATACCTAAAATAGTAGCATCATTAGGAAAAGGAAAAGAAAGTAATAATATAAATATAGCTTTAACAGTAAGTTATATGGCAGATTTTACCAAAGGTACTATATCAATAACGATAACGACAAATATAGAACTTAGTGAAATAACAATAAATGGAGAAAACGTATCAGCAACTAATAATAATGGAACATACAATATAACAAAAGATATATACGATAATGGAAATTACACTATATATGTTAAAGATGTAAATGACCAATATAAGTTGAAAAATATAAAGGTATTAGGTTTTCAAAAAGATATAACAATATTAACTGAAGAAGATTTGCTCCAATTTGCACAAGTAGTAAATAATGGTGGAGGATATGAAGGAAAAACAGTAACATTGGGGAAAAATTTAGATTTGAGTACTGTATGTTATAAAGTAGATGGAACAACCCAAAATGATATTAGCTGGACACCAATAGGAACAGAATCAAACCAATTTAAAGGAACGTTTGATGGAAATAATAAAATAATAACTAATATATATATTAATTCTATTAGCAGCGCTCAAGGTTTATTTGGAAGTATTGGAAGTACAGGAGTGATAAAAGATTTAACAGTAGGAGGAAGCATTTTGGGGTATGATTGGTGTTGTGGCATAAGTGCTTGGAATTATGGTAAAATAGAAAACTGTGTCAACAATGCGAATGTTACAACTAGTCATGACTGTGCTGGAGGAATTACTTCATTAAATAAAGGGATAATATTAAAATGTATAAATAATGGTGCTGTTATTGCTCGTGGTGAGGCTGCAGGTGGAATTACAGCATTTAATGCAAATGGTGAAGATTGGAGTCGGCCAATCAAAAGATTTTAGAGCTTTTATAACAGAATGTATTAATAATGGAGATATAACCTCAAACAGCTATTGCGCTGGAGGAATAACTGCAAGTAATGGAGAAATGGGAAATCATTTAGGAGGATATGTTTGTAATTCTTATAATACAGGAACTATATCTGGAGGACAAGGCAAGAAAGCTGGAATTGTTGCACAAGTGAAATGTAGAGTTGGAGTAAGTTATGTATATAATTGTTATAATAGAGGAAATACTAACGGAGCTAATCAGATTATTGGTTATGATTGGGGAGGAACAGGTAGTAGTATTTCTTTAAATAACTATGGAGCAACAGATGCTACAATAGAAAAATTAAATAAAGAATCTGATGTAGAACAAGCATTAAAAGACACAGGATTATATAGAGTAGGAGTATGGAAACTAAAAAATGGAAATATTGCATTAGATTGGGAATAGTATTTTATAAAACTTATATATGTAAAAAGAGGAATATTTGGATAAAAATTAAAAAGAATACTTGCAAAGTATTCTTTTTTGATATAGAATTGAATTGCCCTAAATAAAGTGGGTATAATACAAAAGACAGAAAAAATAATTAAATTTAAGGAGGAAAAATTATGTCAGTAAGAGTAGCCATTAATGGTTTTGGACGTATAGGACGTCTAGCATTTAGACAAATGTTTGGAGCAGAGGGATATGAAATTGTTGCAATAAACGATTTAACAAGTCCTGAAATGCTTGCACACTTATTAAAATACGACTCAGCTCAAAAAAGATATGAAAAAGCAGATACAGTAGTAGCCGGAGAAGATTCAATTACAGTAGATGGAAAAACAATAAAAATATATGCAGAAAAAGATGCAAAAGATTTACCTTGGGGAGAAATTGGTGTAGATGTTGTATTAGAATGTACAGGTTTCTATACAACAAAGGAAAAAGCACAAGCTCATATTGATGCAGGAGCTAAAAAAGTAGTTATATCAGCACCAGCTGGAAAAGATTTACCAACAGTAGTGTTTGGTGTAAATGAAAATATTTTAACAAAAGAAGATAAAATAATTTCAGCAGCATCATGCACAACAAACTGTTTAGCACCAATGGTAAAAGCATTAAATGATCTTACCCCAATAGAATCAGGAATAATGACAACGGTTCATGCGTATACTGGAGATCAAATGTTACTAGATGGACCTCATAGAAAAGCTGATTTAAGAAGAGCAAGAGCAGCTGCTGTAAATATTGTTCCAAACTCAACAGGAGCAGCAAAAGCAATAGGACTTGTTATTCCAGAATTAAATGGAAAATTAATAGGATCTGCACAAAGAGTTCCAGTTCCAACAGGTTCATCAGCAATACTTGTAGCTGTTGTAAAAGGTGAAGATATTACAGTAGAAAAAATAAATGAAAAAATGAAATCTGTAGCAAATGAATCTTATGGATATACAGAAGAATTATTAGTATCTTCTGATATTATAGGAATAACATATGGTTCACTATTTGATGCAACACAAACAATGGTAACCAAAGTACAAGATGGATTATATCAAGTTCAAGTGGTTGCATGGTATGATAATGAAAACTCATATACAAGTCAAATGGTAAGAACAATAAAATATTTTGCTGAATTAGGCTAAATTTAAAGAAATAAACAATATTATAAACTTAAAAAAGAATACTTGAAAAGTATTCTTTTTTAGTATACAATGGTATCGTTGGAAGAAAATAGGATATAATACATTATGCAGAAATTTACCTATTTTAACTCCTTAAATAAATGAGATTTTTGGGGTTCAGGAATATTAAAAAAGAGCACAAGATATGCTCTAGATGGAGGTTTTTATGAATAAGAAAACAGTGAAGGATATTGATGTAAAAGGAAAAAAAGTATTAGTTCGTTGTGATTTTAACGTACCACAAGATGAGAATGGAAATATTACAGATACAAGAAGAATTTTATCATCATTACCAACAATAAAATATTTATTAGAAAATGGAGCTAAGGTTATTCTATGTTCACACCTTGGTAGACCAAAGGGAGAAGTAAAAAAAGAATTTAGTTTGGCACCTGTAGCTAAAGAACTTTCTAAAGAACTAGGTTGTGATGTAAAACTTGCAGATGATATAGTAGGAGAAAGTGCAAAAAGTTTAACATCAAATATGAATGAAGGAGAAGTTGTTTTACTAGAAAATGTACGTTTTGATGCAAGAGAAGAAAAAAATGATCCTGAAATGGCACGTGAACTTGCTGGTCTTGCTGAAATATATGTAAATGATGCATTTGGAACTTCTCATAGAGCACATGCTTCAACAGCAGGAGTAGCAGATTACTTACCAGCAGTTTCTGGCTTTTTAATTGAAAAGGAAATTGATTTTATGGGTAATGCTTTAGAAAAACCGGAAAGACCATTTGTAGCTATTTTAGGAGGAAAAAAAGTTTCTGATAAAATAGGAGTTATAAATAGTTTACTTGAAAAAGTAGATACATTAATGATTGGTGGAGCAATGGCATATACTTTCTTTAAGGCACAAGGGTATGAAGTAGGAAACTCTATATGCGAACTAGATAAATTAGATTTAGCAAACGAATTAATGGAAAAAGCAAAAGCTAAAGGTGTAAAACTAATGCTTCCAATTGATACAAAATTAGGAAAAGAATTCGATAAAGATACAGAAAGTAAAACTGTAAAGTGCACAGAAATTCCAGTTGGATGGGAAGGTTACGATATAGGAGAAGAGACAATAAAACTATATAAAGAAGAATTAGAAAAAGCAAAAACAATAGTATGGAATGGACCATTAGGATTATTTGAATTTGACCAATTTGCAATAGGAACAAATGAAATTGCAAAAACACTTGCTGATGTAGATGCTATAACAATAATAGGTGGTGGAGATTCTGCTGCTGCTATAGAAAAAGCAGGATTAGCAGATAAAATGACACATATTTCTACTGGTGGTGGAGCAAGCCTAGAATTTTTAGAAGGTAAAAAATTACCTGGAATTGAATGTTTACAAGATAAATAATATGGAATAAAGGACGCAGAATTAATGGATAACAATTTACAACAAAGTTTTATAAAATATGTAGAAGATAAAAATGCTAAAAAAGAAAAAATTGATTTATATGATAAAGATAGGAATTATATAAGAACAATTTACCGAGGAGAAGAGATAAAGCAAAATGAATGGAAAAAATGCATATTGTGTTTTGTTGTAGATAAACAGGGCAATGTTATAGTAGAATATAAAAGAAATGGAGAAAAGGATGGATGTTCTGGACACATAAAACAAAATGAAGTTGCTACACAAGCTTTACTACGAGAATTATATGAAGAACTAAAAATTGAAATGGAAGAGTCATTAAATTCAGTACATTTAGGAAATATAGCAATTAACTTTGAAGAAACAGAGCAAAAACTACAATGCTTTTTGGATGTTTATTGTTTGTTTAGAACGAAAGATACTCCACTAGAACCAGATGAGCAAGAAATTGAAAAAATAGAACATATGCCTATTAGAAAATTTCTTAAAGAATTTATAAGTAATGAAATTTTTCCATGTGTAGAAGGGTATATACCGATTATCGAAAAGTTTGTAAAATTATATATAGAAGAAATGTTTGAAAAAAGTGTGGTTACAGAATTGGAAATATAACAAAATAGCGGTTGATATTTATGCCGACTTAAAAATTGGAGGTTAAAAATTATGAGAAGAAAAGTGATTGCAGGAAACTGGAAAATGAATAAAAATCCAGAAGAAGCTCGTAAATTTATGGAGGAATTTATTCCATTAGTGGAAAATACAGAAAATGAAGTTGTAATTTGTGCTCCATATATAGATCTAAAATGTTTAGTAAAACATTTTAAAGATTCAAAGGTAAAAATAGGTGCTCAAAATATGCATTGGGAAGAAACAGGAGCATATACCGGTGAAGTATCAGGTTCTATGCTAAAAGCTATTGGTGTAGAATATGTTATTATTGGTCATTCAGAAAGAAGACAATATTTTGCTGAAACTGATGAAACAGTAAACAAAAAGATAAAAGCAGCTTTTAAAAATGAATTAAAACCAATTGTATGTGTTGGAGAAAGCTTAGAACAAAGAGAACAAGGAAAAACAAAGGAAATAATTACAGCTCAAACAAGACTTGCATTAGATGGATTAACCCCTGAACAAGTAGAAAATACAATAATTGCATATGAACCAATTTGGGCAATTGGAACAGGGAAAACAGCAACAAGTGAAGATGCAAATAATAGTATTAAGGAAATTCGTGACGAAATTTGTAAAATATATGGACAAAATGTAGCAAAAAGAGTTATAATCCAATATGGCGGTAGCGTAAAAGCTGGAAATGCAAAAGAACTATTTAGTACATCAGATATTGATGGAGCATTAGTTGGAGGAGCAAGCTTAAAGCCAGAAGACTTTGCAGGAATAGTAAATTACTAACATGAAATAAATATAAGGGAAGTATACTAAAAAGGGGGCTAAATAAATGAAAGAAGAGGAGAAAAATAATATGGAAAATTTAGCGTATAACATTAAAAAGTATACTTATCAAGATTTATTAGAAATGAATGATGGCAAAAGGTATGAAATAATTAATGGAGTTTTATATGAAATGAGTTCACCATCTGTAAATCATCAAGACATAGTAGGTGAATTATATGTTCAACTTCATAATTATTTAAAAGGGGAAAAATGCAAGGTGTTTATTTCGCCATTGGATGTGTGTTTATCAGGAGCTAAAGAACCTAAAAAGGAATATAATATTGTTGAACCAGATATTATAGTTGTATGTGACGAAAAGAAAATTACTGATAAATGTATTATGGGAGCACCAGATATGGTAATAGAAGTTGTTTCTAAATATTCAAGAAAACATGATACATTTATAAAGTTTAATTTATACCAAAATTATGGAGTAAAAGAATATTGGATTATTGATGCAGAGGCTGAAACAATTTCTCAATATATATTAAATGAAAAAAATATGTATACATTACAAAAAATATATGAAATTACAGAAGAAGTGAAAGTAAATGTGCTAAAAAATTGTACAATATCATTAAAATAATTATTATTAAATAATAAGCATATAAAAGGAAGGTAATAAATTTATGGAAAACAAATTAACAATGCTAATGATTCTAGACGGATTTGGAGAAAACACGAATGAAAAAGGAAATGCAGTAAAACAAGCCAGCACTCCTAATATTGATAAATTAATTAAAATGTGTCCAACAACAGACATTTATACAAGTGGTTTAAATGTAGGACTTCCAGAGGGACAAATGGGGAATTCAGAAGTAGGACATACAAATATTGGAGCAGGAAGAATTGTATATCAAGAACTAACAAGAATTACAAAATCAATTGAAGATGGAGATTTCTTTAGTGTAGAAGAGTTTAATGAAGCAGCAGAAAATTGCAAAAAGAATAATTCTAGTTTACACATAATGGGATTATTATCAGATGGTGGAGTTCACAGTCATATACGTCACCTATATGCATTACTTGAACTTGCAAAAAGAAAAGGAATTGAACAGGTATATGTACATTGTTTCTTAGATGGAAGAGATACACCACCAGCATCAGCAGAAAGTTATATTACAAAATTAGAAGAAAAAATGAAAGAAAAAGAAATTGGTAAAATTGCAAGTATTACTGGTAGATTTTATGCAATGGATAGAGATAAGAGATGGGAAAGAGTTAAAAAGGCATATGATGCATTAGTAAATGGTGTTGGAGAGAAATATCAAACTGCAACAGCTGCAATAGAAGCATCTTACCAAAAAGAAGTATTTGATGAATTTGTAGAACCAACTCTAATCTGTAATGGAGATACTCCAGTTGCTACAATTGGTAAAAATGATTCTGTAGTATTCTTTAACTTTAGACCAGATAGAGCAAGAGAAATTACAAGGGCATTAGTTGATGATAAATTTGATGGATTTGAAAATAAAAATCTAAACATATATTTTGTATGTATGACACCATATGATGAAACAATGCCAAATGTACATGTTGCGTTTAAAAAACAAGCATTAAGCAATACATTTGGAGAATATATAAGCAATTTAGGATTAACACAACTTCGTATTGCAGAAACAGAAAAATATGCACATGTTACTTTCTTTTTTAATGGTGGAGAAGAAAAACAATATAATGGAGAAGATAGAATTTTAATACCATCTCCAAAAGTAGAAACCTATGATTTAAAACCAGAAATGAGTGCATATGAAGTAACAGATAAAGTATTAGAAGCAATTAAAAGTGAAAAATATAATGCAATAATATTAAATTATGCAAATCCAGATATGGTAGGTCATACTGGAAATCTAGAGGCAGCAGTAAAAGCTATTGAAACAATAGATGAATGTGTAGGAAAAGTTGTGGAAGCTGTACAAGAAAAAAATGGAGTACTACTTATAACTGCAGATCATGGAAATGCAGAACAAATGATAGATTATAAAACAGGAGAACCACATACAGCTCATACAACAAATCCTGTTCCATTAATACTAGTTGGTATGGAGGATGCAAAATTAAAACCAGGAAAATTAGCAGATCTTGCACCAACAATGTTAGATATTATGAATTTAGAAAAACCACAAGAAATGACAGGAGAAAGTATAATTGTAAAAGAGTAGTGGAGGATATATGCTTGTAACATCTAATATAAGAAATATATACGAGAAAATACAGAAGCAGTTATTCTATATGATTCCAGAAAAATGGGATAGAGTGTATTTATATGCCTCTGTATTGGATCACTATAATAATGTGCAAACAGGAGAAATGTTTTTTTATTACTATCCTAAAAGCGTATTAAAAAAGAATCCTGTTAATGTATATGAAATACCAAATAAATTTAATATTGATGAGCAAGCATATCTAAAACTTGCTGAAAATTTATACGAGGAAATAAAAAAATTACGTATAGGGCTAATAAAAATAGGAGAAAAGCCTTGGACAAATATAACAATATCAATAAAGGACTTTAAATTTAATGTAGAATATGATTATGAAGATTTAGTAAATTCAAATTATACAAGTTATGATAGACATCTTATATGGAGATACAAATATTTAGAGGTTCCAATATCAAGCTATTCAAGAAAAGATAGAAAAATGTTGGAAAAATATTTAACCGAAGAGAAATATCATAATAAAAATATTAATACATATAGTGAGGGAATTTATAAAAAGCCTATAAGCAATATTCTTGCCTATGGTAAGAGTGAAGAGCAAAATTATTATGAGAGTAGTGAAAGACAAGAAGAAGTCTTTTCGCAAAAAGAAGAAAATGCAGTTTATGAAAGAAAACAAGTAAAGACTTTAGAAGAGGCATCTAATCAAGATAGGCAAATTAAAAGTCAAATATTAAAATTTAATTAGTTTTCAAAATTTATTAAATATATATCTAATACCAGAAAGGAGCAAATAAAATGATTTATTCAAAAGAAGTAGAAGAAATGTGTCCAGTAGCAAAAGGAGTAGACCATGGACCAGCACCAATTCCAGAAGAAGGAAAATGGGTGAAATCAAAAGAAATTAAAGATATATCAGGATTAACACACGGTATTGGTTGGTGTGCACCTCAACAAGGAGCATGTAAACTAACATTAAATGTAAAAGAAGGAGTTATTCAAGAGGCATTAGTTGAAACAATAGGATGTTCAGGAATGACACATTCAGCAGCAATGGCTGGAGAAATTTTAGTGGGAAAAACAATACTAGAAGCATTAAATACAGACCTTGTTTGTGATGCTATAAATACTGCTATGAGAGAATTATTCTTACAAATAGT
>JAAVZA010000034.1 GCA_022791395.1 Clostridia bacterium | reverse complement strand
GTATTACTGGTACTAATGCTTTTTCAGCAAGTGCACCATGTCCTACTTCACGTCTACCTGGTCCACGAGATGGTCTTGCTTCTCCAACACTATATGATGGGAAGTTATAATGGTGTATATATCTTTTTGATGTTTCTTCATCAATTCCATCTAATTCTTGTTCTTCACTAACCATTCCTAAAGTTGCAACTGATAATACTTGTGTTTGACCTCTTGTAAATAATGCACTACCATGTACTCTTGGAAGTAATCCTACTTCACAAGAAAGTGGTCTTATTTCATCTATTTTTCTACCGTCTGGTCTTTTTTGCTCTTCAAGTATCATTTTTCTAACTGATTTTTTCTCTAATTTGTATAAACTATCTGCTATATCTGTTTTCTTCTCTTCAGCTACTTCTTCTCCGTATTTTTCTACGAAATATGCTGTAACATCTTCAGCTAATTTATCCATATTAGCATCTCTTATTTCTTTATCAACTGCTTGTACATCTTTATACATTCTTTCAGCAAATTCTTTTTCTATTTCTTCATATACCTCATGTTCTACCTCAAAAGATTTGTATTCAAATTTTGGTTTTCCAACTTCTGCCTTCATATTAGAAATAAAATCACATAATTTTTGTATTTCTATATGAGCTGCTTTAATTGCGGCTAGCATTATATCATCTGGTATTTCATCTGCCCCTGCTTCTATCATTGCTATTTTCTCTTTTGTTCCAGCAACTGTTAAAGTTAATCTTGATTTTTCTCTTTCTTCAAGTGTTGGGTTTATAACAATTGTATCATCAACATATCCAACATTTACTGCTGCTGTTGGCCCTCCAAATGGAATATCTGAAATTGAAAGTGCTGCTGATGCACCAATCATTGCTGCAACTTCTGGTGAGTTATCAGGTTCTACTGATAATACTGTTGCTACAACACATACATCATTTCTAAAGTCTTTTGGGAATAATGGACGAAGTGGTCTATCTATTGCTCTTGATACAAGTATTGCTTTATCAGCTGGTTTTCCTTCTCTTTTTAAATAACTTCCTGGTATTTTTCCTACTGAATATAATTTTTCTTCATAATCCACTGATAATGGGAAAAAGTCTATTCCATCTCTTGGTTCTTTTGAAGCTGTAACATTAACAATTACAACTGTTTCTCCATATCTAACAAGTACACTACCATTTGCAAGTCCTGCCATTTTTCCTGTTTCTAAAACTAATTTTCTTCCTGCAAGTTCTGTTTCAAAGGTTTTAAACATAATTCATTTCTCCTTTATTTATTATATTTATATAATAGATAACATTTCTTAGACTGTAACCTCTATATTATATACATATTTTTTATTTAGTATTTGTATATATGTATACAATATACAAGCTACTTCTAATTCATATTATCTTTTTATATACTTATTATAGCATTATAGGACGTTTAAAATTCTATTAAACGTCCTAACTTTTCAAATTATTTACGTAGTCCTAACTTTTCAACTATAAGTCTGTATCTTTCAACATCCTTTTTAGCTAAGTAGTTTAGTAAATTTCTTCTTTTACCAACCATTTTTAAAAGACCTCTTCTTGAATGGTTATCTTTAACATGAACTTTTAAATGTTCTGTTAATTCAGTAATTCTTTCTGTTAAAAGAGCGATTTGAACTTCTGGAGACCCAGTATCTTTTTCATCTCTTTTGTAAGTATTAATTACTTCTTCTTTTCTTTCTTTTGTCATTTTTGACTCCTCCTATAAAATATATTCCTTAAACTGAACTTAAGTGGAGTAATTATCCTTTAGCTAAGTATAAGGTATTTAACATTTGCTATTATACTACATATATAAAAAAAAAGCAAGGGTATTCCTCCTGCTTTTTTCAATAATTTATGATAAGAGCATCCTATAATAAGTTCTTTACATATTCATCATACATTTTTTCTAACCTTTCCATTTTCTCTCTCAATTCTATTATGTATTTAGATGCCAATTCATAATTGTCTTTTTCGAAAGCTCCTAAGATTTTAGCAAATAAACATTTACCATTTTCTTCTGTATTTTTGCTTATATATTCTTTTAATTTTTTAATTTTTTTCCAATCTTCTTCATCTTGTTTTGTTAGTTCAAATAAATTATTAGGATTTTTATTATAGCCTATGATGTTTTCCCTGCACTCTTTTATTACTCTATGTGCTATTTCTGTTCTCCATCTAGTTAATATTGAAATTTTAATTGAATTTATAATATCGTTATCAAAAATACTATTTCTTTCAAAAATTTTCATTTTATCACTATATATTTCCAAGTTCTTTACATTTTCATATACAGTTTTAGGAGATCTTCCATATATCTTATTTCTTTCTTCTTCTGTGTAATCCTCAAAAACATCTTTTTCCGAACGATATTCTCTATCTTTTTCTAAATAATCAGCCTTTTCTCCAGCCTTTTTAGATATTTCTTTTAGTAATTCTTTTTCTGTTTTTTTATTATTGAATACATATTCTATTCCATCAAGCATTGCAAGATAAGATACTGCTATAGTTACATATAAATTTGATCCTGGATTAGGAGACCTTAATTCAAATCTTGTAGCCTTTGGATTTTTATTATCTCTTATTAAACCAATTAAAACAGATCTATTTCTAGAAGGTGTATTTTCGTCAATACCTAAAGACGTAACTACTGAAACTGGAGCTTCGTATCCAGGTTTTAATCTGTTTAAAGAGTCTCTTGTAGATGATATAAAAGGATTCATTACTTCATAATTTTTTAGCATTCCCATTAATGCTCCATACCCTAATTCACTTAAGAAACCATTTTCATTGCTATTAAATAGATTTATCACTTTTCCATTATTTAATACAAGTGCTACTCCTAAATGAGTATGCATTCCATTTCCTGCTACATCTTTTATTGGTTTTGCCAAAAATGTTGTTTCTAATCCATATTTTTTAAATACATCACTTGTAAGGTCTTTTATATATGATTGATTATCTGCTGCTTGTATAGGATTTGAATATTTCCAGTCGATTTCTAATTGTTCCATAATATGGCTATCTTTTATCTCTAAACCTAATTTTTGTTTAACTCCTCCAACTTCTTTGTGTCCCATTTCAGGTTCAAATCCGCATTTATCCATAACTAATAAGCAATCTTCTAAAGCATTTCTAACTACTCCATCAATTCTATTCCAATATTGTTCATTTAAGCTTTGAGAAGTTGTAAGTGCTTCTATCTCTGCTTTATCATTCGGTGTTTTTACCCAAAATTCTAATTCAGTTGCTGTTGTAAGTGATATGTCTTTTATATCATCTTTGTTAATTCCATATTTTTTTAAATATTCATCATTATCTTTCAAAATTTCTATTATTCTTTTCTTAAAAAGATCTACAGTAGTTTTTAAAATACTTCTTGAATCTACTGGTTTTTCATTATGATATAGAAAACATGGAATTAAAATTGTTCCAATTGGAGAATTGTTATTTTCTAAAAAAGAATAGTTATAATCTACTACCCAATTTGCTTCTTTATCCACTATTATATCAACCTTAGCATCATTTAGAGTTGATATGCCTGGTAAATTTACAGAAGAACCATCTGTTTGAACAGCTATTCCATTTAAAAATTCATCAATATCTTCCATAAAGATTTTAATTGGTATTCTCTCATCTGTTGAATTTCCTATCAAATCTACTCCCATTAAAGATACAAATTTAATTTCTTTATGTTTTTTTATAATTTTCCTTAAGCTTTCTTTATTATGTTCTTCTTTCTTAATAACATATATTAAATTATTCCCCATATTACCTCACCCTTTATTATTAATATGCATCCTTCTATACTATTGAGTTACCTTTTTAAGAAAAACCTATATATTTTCTTAAACCAATATATAATATACTCTAATATTTGTCAATAAAAGTATTATTCTTTGATAGTATAATTTTAAACATTTTCAAAAAATTTTAGAAAGAACTTTATAATATTAAAATCAGTTATACTCTTTTATGATACTAACGAAATAAGAAAAGAGCTTCAAACTTCGAAGCTCTCTTCTTAATACTTTGGAAAGATGACCTGGTTTATTGGTTATCCAAGCAGTTCTTCAATCCTTTTTTCAACAGCATCCAAGAACATTGTGTAAGCAAAGATAACATCATGACTTGCTTTCAACCGGTCCTTTATTGCTGTATCCGCCAAGAAAGTATTAGCGACATATTCTCCGACACGATAGCGAATTATAGTATTATCAACACTATACGGTGTCATTACAGCACATGCCGTCAAAAATGCCTTTATCGCTGTCTGTACTTCCTTTGCAGTATTTTGTGACATGATAGCTTTAGGATTGCATTTGTTATCACAATAATATCTTTCAATCATTCTGACACTCTCCTTTCTCCTCATTCAAGGATAGTAGCCATCTTTCCTTAATTTAAACAAATCATCAATATCATTATATCATTTTTTTATTATTTATACAATATTTACATAATTTAAAATTATCTATTTTACAGGATATACTATATAGAATAAGGACTTCAAACTTCGAAGCCCTTTTCTTATAACTTTTGGAAAGGTGATGTATATACTACTTCACAAATTCATTAATCCTGCTACGAATAGCAGTTATGAAAGCCCTATATTCATGCCAACAATGCAATTTTTCTTTTGCATTTTCATCAGCTAAGAAGTTCTCGGCAATATAACTACCAAGATCACACATAGAAGCTTCCACCTCATCAATCGATTTTCCTATTTCAAAGCCGCTAATTATGCTTTGAAGCTGTATCGCTGTACTCTGTGACATAATAACCTTCGGTGTTCCGTTTTCATCCAGGTAATACTGCTCAATCTTATTCATATTGCCCCTTTCTCTCACTTGAGATTAAAGTCACCTTTCCATAATCAAGTTCATGATTAACATAATTTTATCATTTTTTTCTTTATTATGCAATATTTTTTAGTATTTTTATAATTATGCTTCTCACTCCAAAAATAACTGTTTATATAAAAAATTTTCTATACTAAATGTTAGAAGAGATACCTTTTCTAAAACTGTATCTCTTCTAATATTCCTTCTAATAAAGTTACCTGCTATTTAAATACTTTTTTAATTGGTGGAGATGACAAAAGTTCTCCTTTATATATCAACAGTTTTCTTCATTTTGTTGACAGAAATGTTGACAGTTTTGCATTTAATCACTCACAGAGGTATATAAATTTACTTTAATTTTATGAGTGATACTCAAATTTACAAAATATATTATAGTTATTATACAGTAAGCAATAATTTTATTCAAGTAGTACTTTGCTATAAGTGGCTAAAACCTATAAAAATGTCAAAATTTTATTTTGATATTTTTATAGGTTACCGTGGAAGAGTTTGAGAAACCGAGTAAGGTTTCTCATCAGTTTAGCTATTAAGCTAAACTGCATTATAACAATATGCCAATATTGTTATAACACGATTATAATATTCAAATAAAATAATGTAATTATTTTGTGGTATTGTTTAAATTTATTTAATCAATATGAATATTTAATCGTGCATAAAAG
>JAAVZA010000033.1 GCA_022791395.1 Clostridia bacterium | reverse complement strand
TCTTTATTTTTGTTTTTTCTTTTACTAATTCATATCTTATTAATATGTTTTCACTTTCGTGACTTCGTAATATTTATCTTACCATTTTTATTTCACTATGTCAATACTTTTTTGTTGGAAATTTTTACTTTTTTATTGTTTCTTTTATTTTTTGCTTCCCTTTTCTTTTTTGTATCTTCTTGCTTGGTAAGTTTTTATTTATAATAACATATTTACCAGGTAAAAATCAAGCCTTTTTACCTGGTAATTTTTGGTCTCCCCTATTTGATTAATCTACAATATTAAATATTCATATATTTTTCATTTTCTTTTCATACTTCTAATAATCTTTTTGTCACTATTACTTACCCTATATGATTCTATTATTTTTTGCAATGCTTTATTATAAGTAAAATCATCTAATGTATTATTCATAAGATATTTTATTGTTGTTTCAGGATATTTTATATATGCTACTGATATCGTCCATGCTATAGCCATCTTTACATAGTATCCTTCATGCTTAATATTATCTAATATACTAATAACTTCATTTATGTACTTATCTGTTATATAAAAATCTAACAACATAACAATAAAAAATCTAAGTTCAAATTCTTCCACAGAATTATTATATACTTTCAAGAACTCCCATACTATTTCTTTATTTTTATTTGTAAATTTAAGTCCCGCACAAAACACATCACAAATGGCCCAATTATTTATTTTAGGCACAAATTTCTTAATATAATTTAACCTTTCTTCTATATCCATTTTAGAAAGTCCTATTACCATTCCTTGTAGCATTGTTTCTTCATAATAGTCATCTTTTGCATTATTAAGATAAGTTCTAAAATCGCTTTTCGCCAATTCTTTAGCATAGTTTCTTAATACTGGAACTCTAACTCCTACTATATTATTTGTATTTGGACAAAGTCCACTATGAAATTCCTTATATTCTGTATCAGCTAATTCAAATATCCTTTTTTCTATTTCTTCATTCATATAACAACCTCTTATTTTTTCTAAATTATATCATAAAAGTATAAAAATTCATAAAATCTTCATAGTTTTTTATTTTTTTATTAAGAATTATATGATATTATGTATTAATCTCTTATATTATTAAAATTTATCTAAGAGATTTCAAATGTTAATTGTAAGTGGAGGTCTTTATGAATGAACAAAACCAAAGAAAGTTTAAAATTGTTAAACTTATTTTATTTATTTTAACAATTATTTTTATAGTTGCTATATCTATAAAATTATTTCCTTTATTTACTAATTTAGGTACAAGTGAAGGTCAACTTAAATTCAAAGAGGAAATTTCAAATTCTGGTTTTAGTGGAATACTTATGTTGCTTGGTCTTCAATTATTACAAATACTTATTCCAGTATTACCAGGAGAACCTATAGAATTTTTAGCAGGAATGTGTTATGGAACTATAGGAGGAATGTTTATAATTTTTTTAGGAGCCTTCTTAAGTTCATTTATTATATTCTATTGTGTACGAAAATTCGGTAAAAATTTTATTCATACCTTTTTTGGTAAAGATAAAATTGAAAGATTAGAAAAAAGTAAATGGTTTTCAAATCCCGAAAAGATTGAATTGATTTTATTTATTGCTTTTTTAATTCCTGGAACGCCAAAAGATTTATTTGTTTATATTGCTGGTCTTTTACCTATTAGACCATACCGCTTCTTCCTTATATCTACTTTTTGTCGTTTTCCTTCTGTTATTTCATCTACCTTTGCAGGAAGTAATGTTGTAGATGGTAATTGGTGGTTATCGATAGTAAGTTATATAATAACTTTTATAATATCAGGTATAGGATTATATATTTATAATTTAATAAAATCAAAAAATTCTAAAATTATGCTAAAAAAAGAAGAATTGTAAGAAATTACAATTCTTTTTTTTCAATCTTTTTCGTTATCATCTTAAGTGCTTTTGGTCTTTCTATACAAATTATATGTCCACACCCAAGACATTTTAGTTTAAAATCTACACCTACTCGTGTAATTTCCCAAAGTTTACTTCCACAAGGGTGTACTTTCTTAGTTCTTACAATATCTCCTACATTATATTCCATACAAATCACCTTGCTTTATATTCTAGCCAATAGCCATTTTTAATCTTTTTATAACCGATTCTTTTCCAAGTACTTTCATAATTTCATACATATCTGGTGTATTTGCCCTACCTGTTAAGCATATTCTTATAACTGTACTTACATCTCCAACATGTCCTTTAAAGTTATCTGGATTTTGTTTGAATTCTTTTGTTTCTCTTGCATATCCAAATTTTTCAGATAAGTCTTTTATCTTGTTAAACCAAGTTTCTTTATCATCATTTATATCAAAATATTCTTCTATATATGTAGTAATTATATTTTTTATTTCTTCTTTATCTACAATTTTTTGGAATTCATATTGTGGCTTTTCTTTAAAGTACTCCTCATCATACATATATATAATATTTTCTTTTACATCTTCCCATTTTCCAATATCTCTTCTTGGTTTTACATTTCCACGTTCAATTCCTAATACTTGTAAAGAATATTCTCTATTTTTTTCTAATAGCTCTTCTAAAGCTTTATCATATTTTTTTGCCCAATTTAATGCTTTTTCATATACTTCTTCTTTAGTATATTTTGAAATGACACGTTTTGAAATATCACAAAGTTTTACAATATCAAATAATGCACCGCTTACGCTCATTTTGTTTAATTGTAATTCAAAATCTTCCATTTTTGCATCTTGATTTTGTCTTCTCCACTGTTCAAAATTAGAATTAGCTATGTTTAATAAATATTCATCAACCGCTTCTTCTGGTATTCCAACTTCTGCATAATAACTTACAGCTGCTTCTGGATCTTTTCTTTTACTTAATTTTCTTTTTGCTCCATTTTCTTCTTTCATTATTGGTGCTATATGTGCATATTTAGGTGCTTTAAATCCTAGAACTTGAAATAGTTGTAAATGAAGTGGTACAGAAGATAGCCATTCATCTCCACGTATAACATGAGTTGTACCCATTAAGTGATCATCTACTGCATGAGCAAAATGATAAGTTGGAAGTCCATCTGATTTAATAATAACAATATCTTGATCGTTTTCTGGAAAGTCAACATTTCCTTTTATAACATCATGATGTTTTATTTTCTTTTCAGGATTTCCTGGTGATTTAAATCTTAATATATATTCTTCACCATTTTTAATTTTTTCTATTTGCTCATTTACAGGAATATGTCTACATTTACTCCATACTCCATAATACCCTGTTCTTTCTTTTGCAGCTTCTTGTTTTCCTCTCATTTCGTCTAATTCTTCTTGCTTACAAAAGCATGGATATGCATCACCTTTTTCAACTAGATATTTTGCATAAGCTTGATAAATTTCTTTTCTTAATGATTGTTTGTATGGACCATAATTTCCAACATATTCATCTTCATTTATCATTCCTTCATCTGGAGACATACCAAATTCTTTTAAAGCTTCAATAATACCTGTAACGCCATTTTCTACTTCACGTTTTTGATCTGTATCTTCAATTCTTAAAAAGAATACTCCTCCTGTTTGATTTGCCATTTTTCTCGCAATAACAGATTGGTATAATCCACCTATATGAACAAATCCTGTTGGACTTGGTGCAAATCTTGTAACTACTGCCCCTTCTGGTAAATTTCTTCTTGGATATTTTTCTTCATAATATGAAATAGCTTTCACATTTGGAAATATTACATTTGCTAAATCTTTATAATCCATATCTTTTCCTTCTTTCTTACTATACTTCCATTATAATTGGTAATATCATTGGATTTCTTTTTGTTTTTTGATAAATATAATCTCTCAAATTATCTTTTAAATTTGATTTTATTATAGACCATTCTCTTATATGTTTTTCTTCGCATTTTGAAATTTCGTCTCTTATTACTTGTTTAACGTCATCCATTAAATTTTCAGATTCACGAACATATACAAATCCTCTTGAAATAACATCTGGTCCTGCTACTACTTCTCCAGTTGATTGATCCATAGTTAGTACTATTACTATAAGTCCATCTTGTGATAAGTGTTGCCTATCTCTTAAAACAATATTTCCTACATCTCCTACGCCTAATCCATCTACTAATATTTTCCCTGAAGGCACTGTTCCTGTTAATTTCGCTTCTTTTTCGTTTAGTTCTAATATTCTACCATTAGTCATTATGAATGTATCACTTGTATCTATGCCCATCTTTTTAGCAGTTTCAATGTGTGCAATTAATTGTCTATATTCTCCGTGAACTGGTATAAAGTATTTTGGCTTTGTAAGTGCAAGCATTAATTTTTGTTCTTCTTGACATGCGTGTCCTGATACATGTACATCTTCTAATGCTGAATATACAACTTCTGCTCCAATTTTCATTAAATCATCTATTACTTTTGATACAAATTTTTCATTTCCAGGTATTGGATTTGCAGAAATGATTACTAAATCATTTGGTGTTATCGTAACTTTTCTATGTTCTCCTGCTGCCATTCTAGTTAATGCAGACATTGTTTCTCCTTGTGAACCAGTTGTGATTATTACTAGTTGTTCATCTGGATAGTTATTTATCATATCAATATCTATAAATACATTGTTTGGAACTTGTATATATCCAAGTTCAATTGCAGTTTGTATCATATTTATCATACTTCTACCACATACTGCAATTTTTCTTCCATATTTTACTGAAGAATTTACAATTTGTTGAACTCTATGAACATTTGAAGCAAATGTCGCTACTACTATTCTTTTTGTACAATTTAAGAATAATTTTTCAAACACATCTCCAACTGTACTTTCGCTCATTGTATATCCTTTTCTTTCTGCATTTGTACTATCACTCATAAGTGCAAGTACACCTTTATTTCCAAGCTCTGCTAGTCTTCCAAAATCCATTCTTTCATCATCTATTGGCGTATAGTCTATTTTAAAATCTCCTGTATGCACAACCGTTCCAACTGGTGTATGAATTGCAAGTGCTACTGCATCTGGTATACTATGACAACTTCTAATAAATTCTACTTGCATTTTTCCAAAGTTTATTGTTTCACCTTGATTTATAATATGCATTTTTGTACTTCTTAATAGACCATGTTCTTCTAATTTATTGTTAATTAATCCAACAGTTAATCTTGTAGCATATATTGGTATATTTATTTGTTTTAATAAATATGGAATTGAACCAATATGGTCTTCGTGTCCGTGCGTTATTACTAATCCTTTTATTTTGTCTTTGTTTCTTACAAGATATGTTACATCTGGAATTACTAAGTCTACTCCAAGCATATCATCTTCCGGAAATGCTAAACCACAGTCTACAACTATCATTTCATTTTCATATTCAAATACTGTTATGTTTTTTCCTACTTCTAGTAATCCTCCAAGTGGAATTACTTTTAATGGACTTTTCTTAAATGCAAAATCATTATCTTGCTTTTTAGTATCCTTTCTATTTCTAGTATTTGTTCTCTCTCTTGTGTTTCTACTATTTACTGTGTTTTTTACCTTTTCTATCTTTTCACTCTTTTCTGTTCTTTCGTTTCCCTCTAATTTTACTTCTTTTTTAGCTTCTACTTTGGTACTTGTTTTTTTAGAATTTCTTCTACCTGCATAGTTTCTTCTTGTGTTCTTTTTTACTTGATTTTCCCTTTCTATAACATTATCTTTATATTCTTCCGTTCTAACTTCCTCCATGTTTTTTAATCTCTCCTATCTCTTTATAATACTTAAATTTAACTATACACAAAAAAATCAGTTTAGTAATAAACTGATTGATTTTAGAAAATATTTTATATATAACACTTTTAATATAAATTTATAGTTTAAATTCCGCACATACTATAAATTTACAATTATCTCATTTATTCTTATATTCTATTTTCTCTTAAATCAATACATTAATATTATTTATCTCATTTAATTGTTTTTATACATAAATTTAAATCTCTTCTTTACCATTTTTAGGTAACAACTTTTGTTATTATACTATACTTATTTAAATTTGTCAAATCTTACTCAGATATTATTTATGTGGTAATTCTTGGGCAGACAAGGGTGTCTGCTCCCCTACTAAAATAACAATAGGAACTGTATTCTATACAATTCCTACATATTCACAACCAATTTATTAAATTTTGATTTTATATAGTTTTCTAACTTTCCGCATAAATTCATTTGGTTCTATTTCCTTTTTTGCTACCATATCAAGTCCTTTTTCCCAACTTGCTGTGAGTTTTGGGTTTAGCATATCTGGCATTACATTTAAAACTACCTCATAGATAATTTCTCCATATACTGTTGGAGTTATTATTTGTGTCTTTGAATTTATTTCTATGTATTTTATTTTTTCTAACTTTTTCATTATTTCAGCTCTTGTTGCACTTGTTCCTATACCTGCTCCTTTTATTTGTTCTCTTAATTCTTCATCTTCTATTAGCTTTCCTGCATTTTCCATTGCTAAAATAATTGAACCAGAATTATACCTCGTAGGTGGACTTGTTTCAGCATCTTTTGTTTCGAAATTCACTATATTTATTTTTTCACCTTTTTTTAATGTATTTAGTATATCTATATTATTTTCAGTCTCTTTCTCAGTTAGCCCCTTTTCTTTAGATATATTATCCTCTTTTTTTGGTTTTAGTACTTCAAGATATCCAAGTTTTACACATACTTTTCCACTTGTGTTAAAGGTTTCATTTTCAATATTTATTGTTACAGATATTTTATTAAATTCTGCTGGTGGATAAAAAATGCTTAAAAAACGCTTTACAATTACTTTATAGATATCCTTTTGTAAATTAGGTAATGCATCAAAATTTTCATAGCCTTGCCCTGTTGGTATAATTGCATAGTGGTCTGTTATTTTTGAATCATTCACATATTTTGTTTTCACTAAGTTTGTAGAATATTTTTCTTCTATCATCTTTTTTATTATTCCGTCCGAATCTCTTGATCTTTAAAGCCTTTAGCAATTCCATTTAAGTTTTTTCCGAATTTCTTTTGCTACAGCTGTAGATAATACTCTAGCATCTGTTCTTGGATATGTTACTAATTTCTTTTCATATAAATTTTGTATAATTTCCAATGTTTCATCTGGTTTTATTTTAAATCGTTTTGTACATTCATTTTGAATTTCAGCAAGATTAAAAAGTAGTGGTGCATTTTCTTTTTGTTTTGATTTTTTAACTTCTGTAACTACTCCTTCTTTTCCCATAAGACTACATATGAATTCTTTTGCATCACTTTCAGTTTTAAATCCTGTTTCATTATATAATTTATTTGAATTATACATTTTAGAATTGTCTGTTACTTTCCATTCTGCCTTAAATGAATTATCTTGGTTTCCAAATTCTCCTATTATTTTATAGTATTTTGTTTTTACAAAATTTCTAATTTCTCTTTCCCTTGATACAATCATTCCAAGCACACAAGTCATAACTCGTCCTACTGATATAGATGCTTTTTCAAGGTTTGCTTCTTTTGCAACTCTTCTTCCATAAATTATAGAAAGTAATCTAGAAAAATTAATTCCTATTAAATAATCTTCTTTTGCTCGTAAGTATGCTGCATTTGATAAACTATCATATTCTTTTAAATCTTTCGCTTCTCTTATACCTCTTAATATTTCTTCTTCTGTTTGTGAGTCAATCCATACTCTTTTCATAGAAGCCTTTGGATTTGGTTTTGCCATCATAAATACAAGTCTTTGTATATATTCTCCTTCACGTCCGTGAGTCTCCTGCATTATATATTTCTACAACATCTTCTCTTTTTAATAATTCCTGTACTATATTAAACTGATTTTGTACAGCTGGTATTATTTCATATTTCCACTCACTTGGTATAAATGGTAAGGTATCTAATCTCCATTTTTTTAAGTTTTCATCATATTTTTCTGGATAGCTCATTGTAACTAAGTGTCCTACACACCATGTAATAATCCATTCCTCTGATTCTAAATATCCGTTTTTTCTGGTGGTATTTACTTTTAACGCTTTTGCAAATTCCATTGCTACAGATGGCTTTTCAGTTATTAGTAATTTTTTCGGCATTTTTAACTTCCTTTTTCTATTCTTTCATTAATATATGTATCTGCTATTTTTATAACTTTTTTCATTTGTTCTTTTGTTTCTTTATATATACATATAGGCTGCATTATTCTTTCTATATAATTTTTTTCTTTTATAATTTTTAGTCCTGTTATATAATTATAATCAAATATAAAAGAAATAATATTTATATAACTATCTATATTTCTATCAAATTTATTTCTATCTGCCTGTTCGTATTTCTCGAAGTTTTCCATAACTTTTGGACTAATTGTTTCTTTTGCAATTTCTTTGTAATTATATAACACATTATTATTTTTCTCAATATCTTCTAAAAATACTCTAAATATATCTGTTTTATCTGCATCACGTACAATTCGTGCTTGTAATAATTCTTCGTTATTTAATCCATCTTCTATCTTAAATTTATTGTGGTTCCTTATTGCTTTATATATTATATCATCATATTTCGTGTTTTCTATAAAATTCCTAATAAGTCCATCTTCAAATAGAATTTTTACTCCTAAGTTTGCGTGGTCAATACTATCTTTATCTTTAAAGGTATCATAAATTCTTAATTGTTCAAATCTTCCTATATCATGTAATAGGCTTATTAACTCAGCAAGTAACTTCTGCTCTTCATTTAAGTTTAAATCTTCTGCAATCTTTTTTGCTACTTCTACAGTGCGAAAAGTGTGTTTTATTTTTAATTTGATTTTACCATTTGTTATATCATATGGCTTAACATATTCACTAAATGCCTTACTTGCTTTTTGTATATTAATCATTTTATATCTCTCTTTCTTTATTCTTCTAAGCATAATTTTACTTCTTTTGCAATTGCTCTTTCTACAAATTGATTTAATGATATATTGTTTATTTTTGATAAAAAACTAGCTTCTCTATGAAGTTCAGGATTTATTCTTATGTTAAAACTACCACTATATTGTTTCTGTGGTTCTTTATTATATCTTTTACAATGTTCTATATAATCATCAATTGCTCCTTCAAAATCTTCTCTTAACTCTTTAACACTTGTTCCTTCAAAAGAAATAGAGTCATTAATACCTTCTATTTCTCCCCAAAAACAATTATCTTCTTCACTATATTGTACTTTTGCCCAATAATCTTTATATTTCATAACATTATTCATTGTTACCAATCCACCTTTTTAAATCTTTTTCTAATTTTAGTATTTGATATTGTTTTAAGACATTGCTTGGATGAGGTTTATGCAAATCTATTGATATATTTTCTTTTAAATTAATAAATTGCACACGCGAACCTGATGTTTTTCCTTTTTTATCTTCACAAAATCCTAATCCACATCAGTAATGTTCTTGCTTCATCATATGTGAAATCTTTTGGTTTTGACATTAGCCTTTTTAATAGTTTTTCTTTTCTACTCATATATTATACTCCTTTGTTTAAAATTTTGCAACTATTTTTTAGTTGCAAATAAGAATATTTTTTGTCTTGTTGCCACCACTTTCATTTTAATTTTTTACATTTCATTTTGGGAAAATTTATCCGAAATAATTTTTTTATTTTGTTATATACACAAGTTGCCTTTGAAACTTATTTTATTAAAACATATATTTACTTAAAAATCAATACTTTTTTCACTTTAATTCTTTCCTTTTTAAGTTTTTTGTTATATAATAGTTTCAATATTTATTTTTAAGAAAAGGATTGATTTTATGGCATACAATTTTAAAGAAGTAGAAGAAAAATGGCAAAAATATTGGGATGAAAATAAGACTTTTAAAACTGATGTATGGGATTTTTCAAAACCCAAATTTTATGCTCTTGATATGTTTCCTTATCCATCAGGACAAGGCTTACACGTTGGTCATCCAGAAGGATACACTGCAACAGATATTGTTTCTAGAATGAAGAGAATGCAAGGGTATAACGTTCTTCATCCTATGGGTTGGGATGCTTTCCGGGCTTCCTGCTGAGCAATATGCAATCAAAACAGGAAAACACCCATCAGGATTTACTGAAGCTAATATTCAAACTTTTAAAAGACAATTAAAGATGCTTGGTTTTTCTTTTGATTGGGATAGAGAAGTTTCAACAGCTGATCCAAGTTATTATAAATGGACCCAATGGATTTTTAAGAAATTATATGAAGATGGATATGCAAAATTAATAGAAATGCCTGTTAACTGGTGTGAAGAATTAGGAACAGTTCTTGCAAATGACGAAGTTATTAACGGAAAGAGCGAACGTGGAGGATATCCTGTTGTTCGTAAGAATATGAAACAATGGGTATTAGATATTCCAAGTTATGCAGAAAGTTTACTTGAAGGTTTAGAAACTCTTGATTGGCCAGAATCGACAAAAGAAATTCAACGTAATTGGATTGGAAAAAGTGTTGGTGCAGAAGTTAAGTTTAAAGTAAAAGGATTTGAAAATCTTGATTTTACAGTATTTACTACAAGACCTGATACTCTATTTGGTGCAACCTATTGTGTACTTGCTCCTGAAAATGAATTAGTTTCAAAGATTACTACTGATGAACAAAATGCTCTTGTAGAAGAATATATAAAACTTGCCGCTTCAAAATCAGACCTTGAAAGAACTGAACTAAATAAAGAAAAAACTGGTGTATTTACAGGTAGCTATGCTATTAACCCAGTAAATAATAAAGAAATTCCTATTTGGATTTCTGATTATGTACTTAATACTTATGGTACAGGAGCAATAATGGCTGTTCCTGCTCACGACCAAAGGGATTATGAATTTGCTACTAAATTTGGATTAAAAATTATTCCTGTTTTAGCAGGTGGAGATATATCTAAAGAAGCATATACAGAAGATGGAATTCATATTAATTCTGGTTTTATAGATGGATTAAATAAAGAAGATGCAATAAATAAAATAACTACCTGGCTTGAAGAAAATAATATTGGTACAAAGAAAGTAAATTATAAATTACGTGAATGGATATTTGCAAGACAACGTTATTGGGGTGAGCCAATTCCAATTATTCATTTTGAAGATGGTATGAAGGTATTAAAAGATGACGAACTACCTTTAGTTTTACCAGAACTTGAAGATTACAGTCCTTCAAAAACTGGTGCTTCACCTCTTGATAAAGCTACCACTTGGGTAAATGTAAATATAGATAATAAAGAAGGAAAAAGAGAAACTTCTACTATGCCAGGATCAGCTGGTTCAAGTTGGTATTTCTTACGTTATATTGATCCTAAAAATGAAAATGAAATTGCAGATAAAAAGTTAATGGAGCACTGGATGCCAGTTGATTTATATATGGGTGGACCAGAACATGCTGTAGGACATTTATTATATTCTCGTTTTTGGAACCAATATCTATACAATAAAGGTATTGTTAGCCATAAAGAACCCTTTAAAAAATTACGTCATCAAGGTATGATACTTGGTTCTAATGGTGAAAAAATGAGTAAATCTAAAGGAAATGTAGTTAACCCTGATGATATGGTTAAAAATTATGGAGCAGATGCTTTAAGATTATATGAAATGTTTATGGGACCAATCGATGCAGCAAAACCTTGGGATCCAAATGGTATTGAAGGCTCTAAAAAGTTTGTTGACCGTGTTTATAGATTATATGCTGAAACTGATAAAATACAAGAAAAAGAAAATAAAGATTTAGAAAGAATTTATCATTATACTGTTAAGAAAGTGACAAAGGACTATGAAAATATGGACTTTAATACTGCAATTAGTCAAATGATGATTTTCATTAACGAGTGTTATAAAAATGATATAGTTCCTAAAGAATATGCACTTGGATTTTTACAATTACTAAATCCAGTAGCACCTCATATTACAGAAGAACTATGGCAATTACTTGGAAATAACTCATCTATTGCTTATTCTATATGGCCAAGTTATGATGAAGAAAAAGTAAAAGAAAATACATTTAATCTTCCAATCCAAGTTAATGGAAAACTAAGAGCTAATATTGATATTCCTATGAATTTACCAGAAGAAGAAGTGAAAGAAATTGCTCACAAACAAGTTAGTTCTTACTTAGAAGGAAAGGAAATTGTAAAAGAAATTTATGTAAAAAATAAAATTTATAACATTGTTATAAAATAATCTTATATAGCTTTGTTTTATATAAGTTTTAGGGCGGAACCAGACTGGTCCCGCCCTTGTTCATCTTAAACGGCTAATGCTTCTTGTAATGCACCCCAGTTCTTTAAGAATCCGGCACTGGCTTCCTGTTCTTTCATATATTCATCAAAATATATGAAATCTCTTCCATCCTTTGCCTTCTCAAAAAACACCAGGTTTCTTAATTCCTTGTCAAAACTAATTGATGCCTTTCTTACAAGCTCGCAGGCTGCACTGTTAACCTTTTTGCCATAGACGATACAGTATGCTAACAAATACTTGTAGCCCTTTACCATCTCTTCTCTTTGGATTCCGGATATTGCTCCCTTCCCTCCAAAAGCCATCGTCGCCAGCTTGCTAAGCTTCCCATCGTTACGATACTGAAATGTAGTCATTGTTTTTCCTCCTGTTTGTGATGAACTTTTAAAACTACTACACTTATATTATAACACATTTATTTGCTTTTTTCCAGTATTTGTATTTTGTAACTTAAACGTAACAAAAGTTTAATACGTTAGAAACACATTAAATTGGATTTTGTTATATAATATTGGTTGTTAATTTACTAAGGAGAAAGTTTAAATGAGTATAAAAACAGAATTAAAAAAAGAAGGAATTGAAGTAATAAAACCACTAGATACTCTTAGTGTTATAACAATTGCAAAAAATGTCGCTACAAAACTTGTAATGGCATTTCCTGAACAGAATTTAAATTGTAATGAATTATTTATTAAGCTTTCAAGACTTAATATGTACATTGCAAAAATTCCTCACAGCATGTCACAGGCTAAATATTATTATAAAAATTCTTCAATTTATTTTAGTGATGATATAGATTTTTCAAATATAGATTCCTATGCTACACATGAATGTATACATTATTTACAAGAGCTTCGTGATACAAAGCATAATCTTGTTCATTTAGGTCTTTGTGATTTTACAGATTCTAGGCTACCTGGAATGGCATTAAATGAAGCTGCTGTACAACTTATGAGTTCTAAAGCTTTAAAGGAAAAAATGGATACCGTTAAATATTTTGATATAACTTTTCCTACAAATAGTCCTTATTATTATGCTTTAGAATGTAACTTAATTAATCAAATGGCTTATATTACGGGGGAATATGCTTTATTTAATAGTACTTTATATAGTAATGATAGCTTTAAAAGAAAGTTTATTTCTCTAACTTCTGAAAAAACATTTTATAAAGTTCAAAATAATTTAGATAAGCTTATAGAATTAGAAGATACTTTAAGTACTGAAGCTACAAAACTTGGTAATAGTGATCTTTCAATTAAAGTTATAAATAAAATAGAAAAAGAAATATCTAATTTACGTTTAAAAATTAGTGAGTTATTTATTAATACACAGAATTTAATCTTAACTAGCTATTTTGATAATAATTTAAAATCAATTATAAATTTAGAACAAGTAGAAAATTATAGAAGACAACTATATAATTATAAAAACCTAATTGGTACTACTAATAATTACACCTTCTTTAATGACTATTATATTCAGAAAATGGCTGAATTAGAAAGAAAATGCTATGCTTTTGAAAATAATGAAGAATTATCATTAGTCTCAATAAAGCGAAATTTATTTTCTATTCTTATTAGCAAGATAAAAAGATTATTTATTGGTGATAATATATATGTAGAAGAATAAAAAGATTATTTATTGGTGATAATATATATGTAGAAGAATAAAAAAATGGCATTACGCCATTTTTTATTTTTCTAGAAATTTCATAATTCCATTTGCTGCATCTCTTCCAGATCTTGATGCCCATGCAACAGTTGCTTTTTCTCCTGCTAAATCTCCACCTGCAAATATTTTCTCTTTAGAAGTCATATAATTTTCATCTGTTTCTATATTTCCTCTTTTAGTAAGCTCTACTCCTAAATTATCTACTATATCTTTTTCAGGTTTTGAACCTACTGCCATTACTACATAATCCATATCCATTATGTAGTTACTTCCTTCTATATCAACAGGAATTTCTCTTGTTTCCCCTTCTTTCTTCACAAGCTCCGTTTTTATACATTCTATTTTTTCTACCTTTTTATCGCCTATAACTTTAACTATATTATTTTGAAATAAGAATTCTATTCCTTCACGTTTTGCATCTTCAATTTCTTTTCTTTCAGCTGGCATCTGTGCTTCTGCTCTTCTATAAATGACTTTAACAGCTTTTGCACCTAATCTTTTAATGGTTCTTGCTGTATCCATAGCTACATTTCCGCCACCTATTACTGAAACTATCTTGTTTATATAATTTGGATGTCTACCATTCTCTAGTAGCTCATTTCCTCCATATACACCCTCTAATTCTTCCCCTTCTATTCCCATTTTAGAAGATATATTTGCACCAAATGCTAGAAATACTGCATCATATTCATTTTCTAATTCTTGAATAGTAATATCTTTACCTATAATCTGGTTATATTTGACTTCCATTCCTAGTCTTAATATTTTTTCAATTTGTTTATCTAATATACTTTTATCTAATCTAAAATCAGGAATTCCATGTCTTAATATTCCTCCAAGTTTATCATATTTTTCATATATAGTAACCTTGTATCCGTTTCTTGCAAGATGTGCTGCACACGAAAGTCCTGCTGGACCTCCTCCAATAACTGCAACCTTTTTATTTTTTAAGTCATTCGTAAATTTAGAAATTTCATAATTATTTTCTATTGCCAAATCTCCTATATATGCTTCTAAATCTCCTATACTAACTGATTCTCCTTTAATTCCTCTTACACAATTTCCCTCACATTGACTTTTATGTGGACATATTCTTCCACAAATAGGTTGTAATATTGTAGTGTTAGACAAAACTTCATATGCTTCTTTATATTTTTCTTCTTTTACAAATCTAATAAATTCTGTAATATCATTTCCTAAAGGGCATCCTTTTTGACACATTTTTACTTTACATCCTAAACAATGCTCTGCTTTTTTCATTATTTCTTCTTTTTCTATATTCATCTTTTTCTCCATTTATATATGTTTGGAACTTTTATTCCTCTTTTTATTTTATTATTAAGTCACAGTAATGTCAATATATTTGACTAGTTTGTATAAAGGAAAAAAATAGCAAGGCTTTACGATTTTCGTAATCCTTGCTATAAGTTTATCTCAGCTTAATCTTAAGCAATTATTTCAGAAACAATTCCTGAACCAACTGTTCTTCCACCTTCACGAATAGCGAATCTTAATCCTTTTTCGATAGCGATTGGAGTAATAAGTTCGATTGTCATTGCAATGTTATCTCCTGGCATAACCATTTCTGTTCCTGCAGGTAATTCGATAACACCTGTAACGTCTGTTGTTCTGAAGTAGAATTGTGGTCTGTATCCTTTGAAGAATTGTGTATGACGTCCACCTTCTTCTTTTGTTAGAACTTATAC
>JAAVZA010000032.1 GCA_022791395.1 Clostridia bacterium | reverse complement strand
GTATCTTTGTATCGACCAGGTCCAATGGATCAAATTCCAAGATATATTGCCAACAAAAAAGATCCAGAACATGCAGTATATACCCATCCATCTTTAAAGCCAATACTAGAAGTTACTTATGGCTGTATGGTTTATCAAGAGCAGGTTATGCAAATAGTAAGGGATTTAGCAGGATATTCCTTAGGACGAGCAGACATTGTAAGACGTGCAATGGGTAAGAAAAAGCTAGATGTAATGGCAAAAGAAAGAGAATATTTTATACACGGTAAATTAGATGAAGAGGGAAATGTTGAAATACCAGGTTGTGTAAGAAATGGAATAGATGAAGCATCTGCAAATAAGATATTTGATGAAATGGCAGAATTTGCAAAATATGCTTTTAACAAGTCACATGCAGCAGCGTACGCAGTAGTATCATATAGAACAGCTTATTTAAAAGCATATTATCCAGAAGAATTCATGGCAGCAACCCTAAATAGCTTCTTAGGAAATCTAGACAAAGTACCAGCATATATAGATGAATGTAAAAGATTAAATATAGAAATTTTAAAACCAGATATAAATAAAAGTTTTACTAAATTTACAGTTGATAATGGAAAAATAAGATTTGGACTTGGAAGTATTAAAAATGTCGGAATAGCAGCGGTAGATGCAATAGTTGCAGAAAGAATAAATAATGGAGAATTTAAAAGCTTCACAGACTTTTGTGAAAGAATGCAAAATGAAGCAGTTAATAAAAAATGTATAGAAAGTTTAATTAAAGCGGGAGCATTTGATGAATTTCCTGAAACAAGAAGCACTTTAATGGCATCTTTTGAAAATATAATAGATACAATAAGTGATTCATCAAGGAAAATGTTAAAAGGCCAAGTAACAATGTTTGATTTAAATCCAGAAGATGAAAAAACTAATGATATGAAATATAGTTTTACCAGCTTAAAAGAATATACGAAAAAAGAACTATTATCGATGGAAAAAGAAATGTTAGGACTATATATATCAGGACATCCATTAGAGAGCATCCGTGAAGAATTAGAAAAAAGTACAAATATAAACACTTTAAAAATGAGAAAACAACAAATAGAAGATGGAGTTGAAACTCTAGACATAGTTGAAGGTTACAAAGATGGACAAATGGTAAAAATTGCAGGAATTATAAGCAGTGTAAAGAAAAAATATACAAAAAACAATAAAATAATGGCATTTGTAACAATAGAAGATTTGTATGGACAAGCAGAAATAATAGTATTTGAAAGTACATATATGGATGCATCAAATATACTATTAAATGATAAAGTAGTACTAATAGAAGGACGATTAAGTATAAGAGAAGATGAAGATACAAAAATAGTAGCAAATAAGATAACGGAATTTGGAGAACATAAATCAAATTCACTTATAATAGATATAACAAATCTAGAAGAAGAAACAAAGAAAAAACTAAGAGGAGCAATAAAATTCTTTTCAGGTGATAGAAATAATGTGGCAATAAGTGTAAAAGAAAATGAAGAAATAAAAGCTTGTGGTGGAATTTATTTAACAGATAGCATTTTAAAAGAATTTGAAGAATTGGTTGGAAGTGAAAGGGTAATAAAAGGTAATTTATAAATTACCTTTTACTTTTCACATACTAGACACAAAATAAAAGTATAATGTAAGAAAATGACGAATAAAGGAATGATTATATTATGAATAATGTAACAGTACTTGTTGTTGATGATGAAGCAAGAATGAGGAAATTAATTAGTGACTTTTTAAAACAAAAAGAATTTAGTGTTATTGAAGCAGAAGATGGAGAAAAAGCATTAGAAATTTTTGAAGAGAACAAAAATAAAATAGGTTTAATATTATTAGATGTTATGATGCCAAAACTTGATGGATGGTCTGTACTTAGACAAATTAGGCAAGACTCTAAAGTGCCAATAATTATGCTTACAGCACGTGGGGAAGAACAAGATGAACTATTTGGATTTGAACTAGGAGTAGATGAATACATATCAAAACCATTTAGTCCTAAAATACTTGTTGCAAGAGTAGAAGCAATTTTAAAAAGAACAAAGCAAAATGAAAATGACATAAAGGATTATGGAGGAATAACAATAGATGCAGATGGAAGAACAGTAAAAGTAGATGGAAAAAATATTGAAATGAGCTTAAGAGAATATGAATTACTAAAATATCTATTAGACAATGAAGGAATTGCCTTATCAAGAGATAAAATATTAAACAATGTATGGAATTACGATTATTATGGAGATTCAAGAACAATTGATAGCCACATAAAAAAAATAAGGCATAAACTAGGTAAAAAAGGAAAATACATAGAAACAATGCGAGGAGTAGGCTACAAATTTGAAGTAAAATAACAGGAGCAAAAAACGATGGAAAACTTAAAAAATAAATTTAAATCAATTAGAATAAAGCTATTTTTAACACTTTGCATTGTAGTAATAATAATAATAGCATTTCTAATTGTAACAAATAACTTTGTATTAGAAACCTTCTACTTATACTCAAAACAAAAAAACTTAATATCAGTATACAATAGAATAAATAATTATTACAAAAGCGAAGACAGTAATATAAACATAGAACTAGAGCTTGAAAAAGCAGCAATAAATAATAACTTTGATATATTAATTAAAACAAATAGAAATATAAGTATATATTCAACAAATAAAGATTTTATATCTACAATAAACAATATGAATGCGCTTACAAACATTAAAGAAAATGATAAACATATTGTATATAAAGACGACAAGATTTTAATAAGAAGAGTAGAAGATTCACGGAAATGGATTAACATTTATTTTGTTTACTGCAACTTTAGATAATGGATATATTTTATACATAAGAATGCCAGTAGCATCTATTCACGAAAGTGTTAAGATATCAAATAAGTTCCTATATTTAATAGGAGGCTTTACAATAATTATAGGTGGATTTGTAGTATCATTTATTTCTAGAAGATTTACAAAACCGATTCTGGAATTAAATAATATAGCAAATAAAATGGCTAAACTGGATTTTAGTCATAAATATAGGATAACAGACGCTGATGATGAAATTAATAACTTAGGAAAAAGTATAAATACAATGAGTGACAAGCTAGAAAGAACAATAAATAGATTACGTGAAACAAATGTTGAACTGGAAAAAGATATAGAAGAAAAATCTAAAATAGATGAAATGAGAAAACAATTTATTTCTGACGTATCACACGAATTAAAAACACCAATAGCTTTAATACAAGGATATTCGGAAGGATTAATCGAAAACGTGAATACAGATGAAGAAAATAGAAAATTTTATGCAAGTGTTATTTTAGATGAAGCAAATAAAATGGATACATTAGTAAAACAATTATTAGAATTAATGAAACTAGAATATGGAAAAAGAGAATTTAACAATGATAAATTTGATATTTGTGAATTAATTAAAGAAGTAGTAAGAAAATCTAGTGTGATGTTAAAGGAAAACAATATAGAAGTAGAATATGATAAAGAGTGTCAAGTATTTGTTAATGCAGATCCTTTCTATATTGAGCAAGTAATAACAAATTATTTAACAAATGCTATAAAGAATGCAAAAGAAATTCATAATAAAAAGCTGATAAAAATAGATGTGAAAGTAAATATCGAAAAAAATACAGTAAGAGTTTCAGTTTTTAATACAGGAGAAAATATAGAAGAAGAAAAACTAAATAGGATTTGGAATAGATTTTACAAAATAGATGAATCAAGAAATAGAGAAGATGGAGGAACAGGAATAGGATTATCTTTAGTAAAAGCTATTATGAATAATTATAGAAAAGACTATGGAGTAGTAAATAAAGAAAATGGAGTAGAGTTCTATTTTGAACTTGAGTTAGTGGTATAATAAAAAAGATAATGGTAGGGATAAAGATTATTTTAAACTACCATTATCTTTTTTATAGAGCTATAAAATATAAAATCCATTAGATTCCATAAATGAATATAACATATATTGACAGAACATATAAGTTGATATAAAATGTGAACTGTAAAATTAAATATTAAAAGAATATAAAAAATAAAAAGAGAACATACTAAAGTAAAAAAAGAGAAAAGAAGGGAGCAAAAGAAAAAATGAAAGAAAAAGGAATAACACTAATAGCATTAATAATAACCATAATAATTCTTTTAATACTTGCTGGAGTAACAATAAATGTATTAATTGGAGAAAATGGCTTATTTAGTACAGCACAAAAAGCAGGAGAAGACTATAAACAAGCGGGAGCAAGAGAAAAATTAGAGGCAGTATTAGTAGAATTACAAGCAGAAAAAATAACAAAGCAAGAATATAATGAAAACGATTATATAGATAATAAATTAAAACAAAACAATATGGAAGTAGAAGGAAACATAGTAACAGTAGAAGGCTGGCAATTT
>JAAVZA010000031.1 GCA_022791395.1 Clostridia bacterium | reverse complement strand
TCTGGTTCCATTCCTGCAACAACTAGTCCTACTGTTAATCCTAAAAATTTATATACTTTTCCCATCCATTCACTATCTCTTTTAGCTAGGTAATCATTAACTGTAATAACATGTACACCTTTTCCTGTTAGTGCATTTAAGTATACTGGTAAGGTTGCAACTAAAGTTTTACCTTCACCTGTTTTCATTTCAGCAATTCTACCTTGGTGTAGAATAATACCGCCAATTAATTGCACATCAAAATGTCTCATTCCTAAAACTCTCTTTGATGCTTCTCTAACTACTGCAAAAGCTTCTGGCAATATATCATTTAAAGTTTTACCATTTTCTAATTCTTTTTTAAATTCAGCTGTTTTTGCTCTTAATTCTTCATCTGTTAATTTAGAGATTTCACCCTCTAATTCATTTATTTTTTTAACAATAGGCATAACCCTTTTTACTTCTTTTTCACTATATGTTTTAAATAGTCCCATTAAGACTCCTCCTAATATTTTAAATCTTGTTATACTATACCACTAATCATATATTTTAGCAAGAAATTTTTGACTATTCCATAAAAATATAGTATATTCAAAAAATATATAAATAAATTAGTATTAAAATTTATTTTTTGAATATAATATAAAGATAATATATTGACATTGTATTTATATTTGTAATATAATATTTAAAGAAAGAGGTGAAATTTATGTCTCAAACATTGATAAATGTTCGTATTGATGAAGATGTAAAAAAAAGTATGGAAGAAATATGCAAAGAATTAGGTATTACAATGAGTGCAGCTTTTAATATTTTTGCTAGAAAAATGAGTAGAGAAAAACGAATTCCTTTTGATGTATCCATTGATCCATTTTATTCTGAAAGTAATATAAATACACTTAATAAATCAATTAAACAATTAGAAGAAGGAAAAATAATTAAAAAAACACTTGAAGAATTAAAGGAGATGGAAAATGAATAAAATAGCATTTACAAATGAGGCTTGGGAAGATTACTGTTACTGGCAAAGACAAGATAAAAAAACTTTAAAGAGAATAAATATATTGCTCGAAGATATAAAAAGAAATGAATTCGCTGGTATAGGAAAACCTGAGCCTTTAAAAAACAATTTAACTGGTTTTTGGAGCAGAAGAATTGATGAAATTAATCGTTTGGTTTATAAAATTAACAATAATCAGATAGAAATCATACAATGTAAAGGTCATTATAATTTACAAAATCACTAATTTTTAATCATAAAATTTGTTTCCTCACATACATTTTAATAAAATCATACATTAAATAGAAAAGAGGAAATATTATGTTTGTTTGTAATCTTAAACTTACCCATAAATTAATTTTTAAAATATTATTTGTCTTAATCTTTATATGCACATTATTTATTGCCGGAATATCTATATATAAAGTTTTTCATTATGAAGGTGTTAACGATACTATTCCTTCCCCAAAAATCGCAAATATTTCTAGTGATAATTACACTAACATTTTAAAAGCTGTACACGATAATGTAGATGAATATCTTGGTCAAAAAATTAGTTTTACAGGATATGTATATAGAGTATATGATTTTAGCGAAACTCAATTTGTATTAGCAAGAAATATGATAATTAGTTCAGATAATCAAAGTGTCGTAGTAGGATTTTTGTGTAACTACAAAGATGCAAATAATTTTAGTGATAATACTTGGGTTAATATAACTGGAAAAATAACTAAAGGAGATTATCATGGAGACATCCCTGTAATTGAAATAACTGAAATAAAAGCTTGTGATAAACCTGCTGATGAATTTGTATATCCACCAGATGAAACTTTTATTCCAACAAGTGCTTTGTTTTAGTTTTGACATTATAATTTTTAAAGCCAGAAACAGCTTTTTACTGTTTATGGCTTTTTTTATATAAAAAACAGCTACTTCAAAAGTAGCTGTTTTAAGTATTATTTAGATTTAGGAATTAGCAACATCCTCTTCCGCATCCACATCCACAGTTTGTAAATAGAAGTAAGAATATTATTATAAAGAATAATATTTCGCTATCTCCACATCCTAAGAAATTTCCTAATCCACATCCGTTGTTGCATCCACATCCGCATCCGCAATTTCTTGATTCGTCCATTATAATTACCTCCTTGTTTTTCTTTATATGATATAGTATGAATTTTCTTAAATTTGTGTTACAATATATATGAAATTTTATTTTAAAATGAGGTATTAAGTTTGAAAAATATAGAATTACTTGCTCCTGTACGGAGATTTTGAATGTTTAAAAGCTGCTGTTCAAAATGGTGCTGATGCTGTTTACTTAGGTGCTGCTTCTTTTAGTGCTAGAGCATCAGCTAAAAATTTTGATTTAAAGCGGTTTGGAAGAAGCTATAAATTATGCAAAGCTTAGAAATGTAGATGTTCACTTAGCTTTAAATACTTTAATAAAAAATAGTGAATTTAATGAGGCTCTAGAACTTGTAAAAAAGGCATATGAGCTTGGTGTTTCTGCTATTATTGTACAAGATTATGGTTTGTGTTCATATCTTTTAAAATATCTTCCAGATTTACCTATACATGCAAGTACACAAATGAGTATTCATAATTTAGAAGGTGCAAAAGAAGTTGAAAGTCTTGGTTTTAAGCGTGCAGTTCTTGCAAGAGAGCTATCAATTAATGAAATAGAATTTATAAAGAATAATACTAGTATTGAACTTGAAACCTTTATTCATGGAGCCCTTTGTATTTCATATTCTGGGCAATGCTTGATGTCTAGTATGATTGGTGGAAGAAGCGGAAATCGTGGAAAATGTGCCCAAATCTGTAGACTACCTTATGAACTAATCGATAATACTAAAAATAAATCTATTGATAAAGGCTATTTGCTAAGTCCAAAAGATTTATGCGGTCTTGATTACATACCAGATTTAATAAATATTGGTGTTGCTTCTTTAAAAATTGAAGGAAGGTTAAAATCTCCTGAATATGTTGCAACTGTTACAAGAATATATAGAAAATACATTGATCTAGCCTTATCTACTAACGAATATGTAGTGGAAGAAAAAGATAAAAAAGACTTAATGCAAGCCTTTAATCGTGGTGGTTTTTCAGAGGGTCACCTAAATATTAAACCTAATACAAACTTAATCTGCAAAGAAAAACCTAATAATATGGGTATATATATTGGTAATGTCGCTGGGTTTAATGCAAATAAAGGTCATATTACTATTAATTTAAATGATAGAATTGCAATTAATGATACTATTTATTTAGAAAATGAAACTACCAAGTATAGAGTATCTGAACTCATGATTAATAATAAAAATATTGAATATGCTGTTGCTGGTCAACTAGTTAAAATAGGTAGAATGAAAGGAAATATAAAACCAGGTGATAAGATTTTTAAACTAGAAAGCAAAACATTATCACATATCGCAAAAGAAAGCTATTCTACTGAAAATAAGAAGACTCTTTTAACTGCACATATTACAATAAAAAGGAGGTCTCCTATATCTCTGGAAATTACTACTCAAAATTCTTTACATACAAAAACAATTTTAGATGTATATCCAACTGATGCAATTAATAATCCTATTACAAAAGAAAGAATTTCCATCCAACTTTCTAAAACTGGAAATACACCTTTTGAATTTTCTAAAATTGATATTGATTTAGAAGATGGATTATATGTTAATATTAGTGATTTAAATGAACTTAGACGTAAAGCAATAGACGAAATAACCTCTTTAATTATTACCTCTAACAAAAGACAACTTACAAAAAGAGTACCAAGTTTAGAACTAAAAGAATATTATAAGTCTTCTAATAACAAAAAAATTTCTTTACTCTTAAATATATTAGATATTAATACAAACTATGGAGAATTAGAAAATGTAGATAACATATACCTTCCTCTTAAATATTTTGCACTTCCAGAATATGCAAATATTATAAAAAACATATCAAGTTCGTTTAATACCTATATTTATATGCCAAGTATTATTAAAGCAAATTATAGAAATTTATATACAAATAATATCGATAGCGCATTAGAAAATTATAATATTAAAGGTTTTGTATTATCAAATATAGGACATATTGATATGCTAAATAAATATAAGAATACATATGAATTTATAGGAAACTATACTCTAAATGTGTTTAATAATGCTTCTATTAAAGCATATGAAGCTTTAGGATTACATACTATAACCCTATCTCCTGAATTAAACAGATTTGACATTCAAGAAATTACAAGCACAATAAACACACCTACAGAACTTATAGTATATGGTAAAACTCCTGTAATGACTACTGGTTACTGTTTACTTGGTAGTTCAAATAAATGTTATCCACGTTGTAAATCCCTTTGCAAAAATAACTCTACTTATTATTTGAAAGATAGACTTGGACTACAATTTAGAATTTTACCAGATCCAATTCAAACTGTAACTACTATTTTTAATAGTAAAATTACATCAATCGAAAGTAAAGATTTAAATGTTGATAGTGTTAGAATAGATATTTTAGATGAAAATATCTTGGAAATAAATAATATTATTAGAACTATAAAATCTGGAAAAAGATTAGATGGTAAAGATTATACTAATGGAAACTTTACAAGAGAAGTGTAACACTTCTCTTGTATTTAGTTTATTTAGTTAAATTTCATTTTCCCTCATTTCTTTCTAATTTTATTATAAGGTTAATATATATTGGAACACATATAGTAATAAATAATAGTATTACTTTGAATGCTGTCATACCCCCTATTATTCCAGCAATCAAAATCAATATAAATCCTGTCATTCTTGACATACGAGTACAAAACGAATTAAGCATTATATGTTCAACTTTTCTTTTTTCAATATTACATTCTTGTACCAAATTTCCTTTTTGTGTATTATATATTGCATCAAACACGCACAAACTTACAGTACAAGCAAAGTTATAAATAACTAAAGTCAATCTATTTGTATTAAATATTATACCTAAAGCTCCCAGTATAATAAAAGCAGCACATATCCACAATATTATTCCACAATTCTTTTTATTATAGTATTTTTTATATATGTAAACCGTTCCCATTGAGCAAACAGAAAATATAGTAGTTAATATTCCTAAATTTAATGATGTTTTAAATGTCATTACAGTAAGAATCGTAACAATTGTACTCATAGGATTTTCTATAATTCCATAAATTAAATTCGACTTATAATATTCATTTAGTTTAGAGTTTTTATTATCCTTTAATTCTTTAATATATTTTTTTATATCATACTTTTCTATATTTTCTTCAAATTCAGCAATACTAATTTGTGAAGAAATGCAAATTTGAATTATGGATAATATTAAAACATAGACAGCAATTTTAATAAAAGAATATAGTTCAATTGAAGAACCTAAAATTATTGGTACAATTATTTTGAATATTTCAGATAAGATTTTTTTATAGACACATAATTTTGCCTATTATCATTTGTAGTTACTCCAATAAATATAGTTTCATGTGTTGACCAAAATAGTAATTCTGATAAACCATAAAAAATTGCTACGATTATAAAATTACTTGCTAATTTTTCTTCTAAAATAATAATAAACAATATAAATATAGCTCTTAACGCAATGCTTAATAGAAAAATTCTAATTTTTACTTTAGGTTTATTTTTAATAAGATGACCAATTAATAAAGTTCCAATTCCACTTGTTATATTTACAATAATATAATATAAAGCAATTTGTATTATATTTTCATTTGTAATTTTTAAAAAATATGCTACTAAAAAAGTTGATAAAAATATTCCTGTTATACTGTGAATCAAATCATTTGCTATTAAATATTTTGCACTTTTGCCTATTCTTTTACTTTGTTTCATCTTCTACTCCATATTTTTATTATTTATTCACTTGCTTACTACTTAATTCTATAATTAAATCCATATTATCATCTTCAGCTGCTTTATTTTTCCTAATAGCACCACATTTTTTGCATTTATGTATTATTACATATCCTTTTTTAGAATCTATTTCAAGACTCACTGGCTCTAAATCTCCCTTACACTCTTCAGCTCTATCACCTGGATTTATATCTACATGTTTAGAATGCAAGCAATATGGGCAATGGTTTCTGCAAGAATAAACAAGTTTTGGTACAGTTTTTCCACAATTATCACATATAAACTCTTCATCAATTTCAGTAAATCTGCTTAACATTTATTTCTCTCCTTTATTTATGTATTAAAACCTTTGTTATTCTTCGTTGACAGTAGATTCTTAATATACATCTAATCAGCAAGCAGGCTTCCACCAATAAACTCTCTTATTAAAGATGTTTTAGATATGTTATCAACAGGTATTGGCTCAAAATATGTTAATAATCTAACTAATCTACAGGCTTCTGCATATTCTGGTTCAGTATTCTTTATCTCCTTTAAAAGTGGTAAAGCATAATCTTTTAAAACACCTAATTCATATATTAAAGATGAATTAAACATACTGTCCGCTTCCTCTTGGTATGGATAAATATATTTCTCTTCTCCTCTATTTACTGAATACCACATTTTAATAGTATGTTTTGCACTATATCCTCTATATTGATTATCTCTTACAATTCTTCTTATTAAACGTGTATCAGTAGTTGATATCCTATTATAATAATCTATGTTTAAAACTGTTAATGCACTAATATATATCTTATATTTTTGTTCTTTTGGAATAGAGCTAGTTAATTTATCATTTAAACAATGAATTCCCTCTATTACTAATATTTCGTCAGGCTCTAATTTCATTGTTTCTCCGTTATATCTTTTAGTACCAACAGTAAAGTCAAAGGTAGGAACTTCTATTTCCTCTCCATTTAATAGTTTTACTAAATGTTCATTAAATAATTTTGTATCTAGCGCCTCTATGCATTCAAAATCATAATTTCCAAATTCATCTTTTGGGTTTTGTTCTCTTTCCACAAAATAATTATCTACCGAAATAGTAACTGGTTTAATACCATTTAATCTAAGTTGCATTCCAAGTCTTTTTGCAAATGTGGTTTTCCCAGAAGAAGATGGCCCAGCAATTAATACTACTTTTACCTCCTTATTTTTAGCTATATTATCAGCAAGCCCTGCAATCTTTTTCTCGTGTAAAGCCTCTGATAATAAAATAGCATCAGTTGCTCCATCTCTTTTTGCTTCTCTATTTAGTTTATAAATTGTGTTAATTCCAATTAATTTATATATATCTTCATATTCATCAAGTGTTGCTAATAATTTCTTATTTTCAACAAAGGGTGAAAGTTCTGTTGGCTTTTTCCAATTTGGATATCTTACTATAAATCCGTCTTTATATTTAACAATATCATATAATTTTGTATATCCTGTAGAAATTGGCATAACTCCAAAAAAGTAATTATAATAATCCTCACAATAATATAATGATGCCCCATATTCATGCTCTGTATCTATTTGAACTCTACCTTTTAAAGTATTTTTTTCTTTATAAAAAGTTTCTGCCTCTTCTTTTGTCATCTTTACTTTTCTTATTTCTATATCTTTATCAATAATTTCTTGCATTCTAGAATGTATCTTAGCTATCATTTCATCTGTTACTTTCATATTATCTAGTTCGCAAAACATAGCATTTGATAATTGATAATTTACTGTTAATAATGCTTCTGGATATAGTTCATTTAAAGCCTTAGCCATAATATACATTATTCCTCTTATATATATCATCATACCATCTTTTGAATTCAGATCAATTAGTTCTAGTTTACAATCTTCTTTAAGTTCTAAATTTAAACTTCTTACTTCATTATTACACATACATGCAATTACTTCTGTTTTAGCATTCTCTATTTCATTTTTTAATAATTCATGTACTTTTATTCCTTTTTCTACTTCAAACTCTTTATTTTCATATGTTATTTTCATTATCTTCTCTCCTTGCTAATATTTATACTTGTACTACATCTTTTTCGGTATATTCTTCAGGCTTTAGACCAATTCTTTTTTTCATATATCTTGATAAAATCAATGTTACCAAAGTAAATAGTATTCCTACTATTACCATAGCCTTTTCTATTGGCATAAAGGTTAATAGATATGAACCAAGTGCACAAATAGACATTCTAAGTATACTTGCAATAACACTATCCACTGAATATACTTTAGTTAGTATTTCCGGTGTCATAAAATTACCAATATATCTTCTTTTTATAACTTTATATATTCCTCTATCCTTTATTCTTATTATATATGTAAATATTATAATTGCAAGCATAGGTATCCTTTGTAATCCTATTAAAACAACACCACCTGCAATAGCTATTCCAAGTGTCATTTGAAGTGCCATATATGTTAATGTTTTATTTTTATGTTTTTCATTAAATTCATTTACTTTTGTAGCAGCTATTCCTTGTACTATATCTAATACAGCCAATATAATTCCTATATATTTTGCTGAAACATTAATATCTTTTAACAATGTTGTTTGATATGTTCCAAACAAACAAAACATTCCCCACATAAAGCCTAGCATTATTAGTAAACTCTTTAGTCTTGGTGATTTAACTATAAATTTCATTCCTGTTTTTACATCATTTATACTTTCTTTTACTGTTTTAGACTCTTCTTGTTTTACTTCTGTAAAATTCAAAGAAATTATAAATGCAAATACTTCAAACAATATCGCAAGAACAACTGGAACATATGGATTTATTTCATACAAAAATCCAGCCATTACTGTAGCTATAGCTGAAATATAACAATATCTAGAATATCCCTTGCTATCTAATCTTGTAAATATTTTACCTTTTGTATTTGCTTCTGGTATAGATTTTGTAAGTAATGGTGCTTCAGCTATAGATTTAAACGACCATCCTATTGCAGATGACAACATTGCAAGTACTATCATAAAATAATTTCCGTGCAAATAAAATTAGTACTAATTCAAATATCCAAAATATATTTCCTATAATAACACTTTTTCTTATTCCTAACTTAGATACAAACACTGACAAGGGTATTTGTAATATCATTTTAAAAAAAGCATATATTGATTCCATTAATACTACATTTGCATTTGAAAAACCTTTTACTTGTGTAAGAAATAGTACTTTTATAGCTCCAAAAAATAGTGCATCTGCTGCAAGCATTCTATAGGTTGGATATAATTTCATATTTAATTTTCTTCTTTTTGCAAGTTTTATTTCTTCTTCCATTGTTCCTCCAATAACTCTTTTGTAAATCTAGTATGATTTTATCATACAGGTTATTTTTAATCAACTGTTAAAAAGTTTTTTATGATTTAAATTATCTATTACAAATAAGTAACCGTTAGTACTAGATTTTCATTTATAGCACTAACGGTTACTTATTACTGTATATTTTCAATATTATTAATGTTTCAAAATTAATTAACTATTTGAAGTTCAATTACTCTTATATATCTACTATTCAAATCTGCACTTCCTACATGTCCAAACGATATATATTCAGTTTGTTCTGGAACTGTCACAACAATATCAAAATATCCATAATTAGAAGAACCACTTTCCCACAATTTGCCGAACCATCTCATCTTCTACATTATATGCATATATATAAGTACGATTATCTTCAAAGTGAGATGCGTGATATCCATATATTCTTATTTTTTTATTCCACATTGAACTATCCACATTAATCTTTTTCGAGCCTGAATTTATCTTTTCACCAAAAGTCGTTTCATCACCATCATATGCTTCTATTCCCAAAGCATCAGATGGAATATCTATATTTTTGCTTGACTCTGATAGAATTACTCCATTTCTCATACTTTTTGCTAATATTCTTCCACTCCCTGCCATTTTAAATGGTCCTGTATATAACTTCCATTCAATTCCATCATCTACACTATAATAATTTTTTAATCCTTCCTTAGTATCATATAAAATTGTTGTTATTCCATCTATTTCTATTCCAGTATCCTTCAACATAGGATATCCATAATTTGATTGTATTATTGGGTTTGCTACTATTTCTTTTACATTTGTTATTTCTATACTAGCTACTGATTTTGCTCCATTGCTTCCTATTGCTACAAATCTATATGTTTTATTTTCTCTTACTTTATATTCAAATTCTGTTTCTGTAGTTGTCGTACCGTCTGGCTTTGTTATAGATACTATTGTTCCATCTTCTGTTGTTACTTTTACTTTTATTGTTACTTCTTCTACTATCTCTTCTGTATTTTTATTAAGTTGTATCTCTGGCTTTATTATATTACTTTTTTCTCCTATTGTAACCACATAGTTTTCATCTACTGTAAAATTATAATCTTTATATTCTCCTTCTGCTGGTTTTCCAACAGAAATCATTATTGCTCCTATTTTTTCTAATTCCCATAAATCTTCTCTTGATATTTCTTCTCCATTTGCTATCTTTTTACTTTGTATATTTGCAATCTCTATTTCTAATTCTTCTTTTAGTTGAGACTTTGTATATTCTTCTCCTGCTTTTTGTGCTGTATTAAATAATCCATTTTCCCCTATTAATACATTTATTGTTACTCCTGCCAAGATTAATAATATTATTATTGTTATTATTAGTGCAATCAATGTAATACCATTTTGTTTTTTGCTTTCGTACATTTAATTATTCCTCCTTAGTTTTAGTATTATCTTTGTATCTCTTTTTATACTATTTACTGTCTATAGTTTATATCAGTTGATATTATCTGTCAATATCTTTATATATTAACTAATGATTTTTATTGTCTTTATATAAAAATTAGTGTATAATATCCATATGAAAACTTTAATTGTGAATGAAAAATATAATAGAAAGAAATTGAATAAATTTTTACAAGACACTTACCCTAATTTATCTAATGGAATGTTTTTCAAAACTTTAAGAAAAAAAGATATTAAGGTTAATGAAAAACGAGTTAACGAGAACATTACTCTTGCTACTAATGATAAAATAGACATATATATTGATGATAGTTATTTATCTGTTTTTCCAAAACTAGAAATTGTATATGAAGATGAACATATTACTTTAGTGAATAAGCCTTCTAGTATAGAAGTTACTGGAAATAACAGTGTATGCGAAATTTTATCTAGTAACTATAAAAAGCAAGTATTTCCTTGTCACCGTTTAGATAGAAACACTAAAGGACTTGTTTTGTTTGCTAAAAATGAAGAATCTCTAACAATTTTATTAGATAAATTTAAAAACTCTGAAATAGAAAAACATTATGCTGCGCATGTGTATGGAATTCCTAAAAAGAGCAAGGAAACTTTATCTAGTTATCTTTTTAAAGACGCCAAAAAATCTATGGTATATATCAGTGATACGCCTAAAAAAGGATATAGAAACATTATTACTACTTACTATATTTTAGAAAAATTTAGCAATAATACTTGTATTTTAGATGTTAACTTGCACACTGGTAGGACACATCAAATTCGTGCACATTTAGCTCATATTGGTCTACCTATTATTGGTGATGGTAAATATGGTAAAAATGAAATAAATAAAAGTTTTAATTCAAAAACACAAAAGCTTTGTAGTTATAAGATGAAATTTAACTTTAAAACTGATGCTGGAATACTAAATTATTTGAATGGTAGAGAATTTGTAATTGATTACAATTTATAAAATTATAAGGTTATATATTTTATAAAATATATAACCTTGTTTATTTATAATCTCTCCATCTTAATTAACTACTTAACTGTTACTAATCTTCAATATTTGGCCAGGAAAAATCAAGTTTGGATTTCTTATTTGGTTTAGCCTCACAATATTTGCAACAGTTGTATGATAACGATTAGCAATATAAGTTAAATTATCTCCTCTTCCAACTCTATAAAAAGTTCCTCCAGTAGCATGTGTATCATTGGGGCGCACATCTCTTCTAATTAGCAATACTTGCCCTGGATAGATTAAATTTGGATTTTGTATGTTATTTAGCTCTACAATACTACTTATTGTTGTTCCATATCTTCTTGCAATCCCCCATAATGTATTTCCTCTTTTTACAGTGTAATATGTTGTAGTAGTAGAGGTTGGTTCTGTATTTGGTTTATCAGAAGTTGTTATTTGTAATACCTCTCCTACATAAATTAAGTTTGGATTTTGGATATTATTTAGTTCTACAATTTGTTCCACTGTTACTCCATATAACCCTGCTATTTTGGATAAAGTATCACCTCTTTTTACTGTATAATAAACAACATTTTTTATTTCCTCTGGTGATGGATCAATTGGTTTTGGAACTTCCCCTCCACTACTTAAAAATATTCCTTCTGTGAATCTGTCTAAATCAACATTTCCATCAATTCCTGATACATTTCCTCTATCCCAATATTGAAAACCTACCCAGTTTTCCCATTTACCATTATCACTTGGTATACTTACCCCATATTGTGCAACCCATAAGGGATACTTACTTGCAAGTTCGTATGAAAAAATAGTTCTAGCATCATATGTATTTGAATATATAACCATTTCTTTACCTGTTAATTCTTGAGTTTTTTCTAAAAATACCCTAGATATATTATTAATTTCATATATACTTAAATTTCCAAACACTTCAAAATCCATAGCAAGCCTACAATTTGGTTCTGTTCCAGAAATTACTCTTGAAAAAAATTCTGCTTCTCTTATTGCCTCTTCTTCACTTCGTGCTCTCACAAAATGATAAAAGCCTATATTTAATCCATTACTTTTAGCATTATTATAATTGTTTCTAAATTCTGGATCTTCTAAATAGTCTCCCTCACTTGCTTTTATATATACAATATCTATTCCTGCATTTCTCACTCTCGCATAATCAATATATCCTTGATATGCACTTACATCAATTCCTTTATAAATCATATTACCTGCTGGTTCTAATGCGAATACCACATTATAATACATTATAAAAGAAGATAATAGTAGTAACCATACCAAGAAAATAATTCTAAAAAACCTTTTTCTCATATTATAACCTCCTACAACAAAAATAGAGTAGAAATTTCTACTCTATCATATGAAATGTATTCAAATTTTGTTATATTTTTTATTTATTTTATCTATTATAAAAGACTTGCTTTTTATGTAGCAAATAATCCTACCATATAAATAGCATATATAACTAGATATGCAAACCCATTAGCTCTAGTCATTTTATTCTTTGCTCCAATAAATGGAAATAATGCAAGCAATATTGTACCAATTATTAAGACCAAAATTTGATTATTATAGCTTACACTATAAGTAATAGGTGTAATTACTGAAGATACTCCTAAAATTAGTAATATATTAAATATATTTGAACCCAAGATATTTCCTATTGCAATATCACTATCACCTTTAAAAGCTGCTGTTACAGATGTTACAAGTTCTGGAAGACTTGTACCAATTGCAATTATAGTTAAACTAATTATTTTTTCACTAATATTTAAAGCCTTAGCTATTGTGATAGAATGATTTACCACTAAATCTCCGCCAATTTTTAAGCCAATTATTCCAAGTATAATCCAAAGTATAGCTTTCATAGTAGAATAATTTTCATCAGTTTGTACTTCTACTAAAATATCTTTATTTTCGAATTCTTCTCCCCTTTTTCCCATATAAATAGTATAAATTATAAATAAAATAAATAATCCAATTAAAAACATTCCTTCTCCTCTTGTAATATCAGTTCCCATATTGCATAATACAAATAATATTATAGTAACTAAAAGTGTCATTGGTGTTTCAATTAATCTTGTTTCTTTTTTAAATTCAATAGTTTTAATAACAGCTGATAGTCCTAAGATAAGTAACAAATTACATAAATTACTACCAATCACATTACCAACTGCCATATCAGGATATCCTTCTATTGCTGAAGTAATACTAACAAAGAGTTCAGGCATAGATGTTCCAATAGATACAATAGTAAGTCCTATAATAATTTCTGGTATATGAAATTTTTTAGCAATTTTAGAAGAACCGCCAACTAAAAAATCAGCTCCTTTTATTAAGAGTATAAAGCCTAAAATAATAAAAACCAATTCAAGTATCATATATGCCCTCCTTTTATTAATAACTTTACTATCTTATATCTATTTTAATCACTTGTCAATGCTTAAATATTACAAAAGCATAATTAATGAATAGGGACGTGTCATCACACGTCCCTATTATATATTACTTTTCTAATCTTATATTTCCAGATACTGTTTCTATATTTAACTCTACATATGGCTCAATTCCCATAACATTTCTTCTATTAGGAAGAGTTACATTTCCAGATACACTTTTAGTTTGAATTTCGCAATTTGATTCCTGATTTAAATACATTCTTACATTTCCTGAAGTAGTTTTTACTCTTGAAGTTCCTGTTACTTTAAAATCATCACTTTTTACATCACCAGAAACACTTGTTAATTCTACATTTCCTTCAAGTTCTTTAATCTCAATAGTTCCTGAAGTAGTTTTTGCCTCTATCTTTCCTTTTGCACTTTCCACTCTAATATCTCCTGAAACTGTTTTTAACCTTAAGTCTTCATCTATTAAATCTCCTAGTTTAATATCCCCAGATATACTCTCTATTTTAATATTTTTTGCTTCAACATTTCCCATTTTTATATCCCCACTAGTTGAAGCTATAGTTAAATCTTCAAATTTTAAGTTTTCTTCTACTTCTACATCTCCAGATACAGCTTTTATTTCTAAGCTTTCTTTATATTCTTTTGGTATATAAACATCATATACACTCTGCTCCATAAATCCTATATAAAATAGGTGAAATCTAGGTTTACTACTTTCATTAATTGTTACACTAGAAGATGTTTTATTAACTTCAAATAATCTATTGTCTTCTAGTTCTTTATATGAATATTGTACAACACGTATTTGGCTATCTTCTGTAAAAAATATATTTACATCAGAAGCTCTAAATTCTATATTTATCTTTTTAATATCTGTTATATCAATCTTTTCTTCCTTTTTAATATGTTCTTCTTTTCTTAAATCACTTAAATCTCCAAAACCCATAAACCAATTCCATCCGTTATTTTGAATTGCAAACATTAAAATATTGCAAAGAGCACTTACAAAAATAATTAGTACAATAATTAGTATAATAATTCCCATTTTCTTCATTCTAATCCTCCCCTAATTTAAACATTAATTTTATAATATTTTCTATTAATGATGCAATTAAAAAGATAATCCATGAAATATACCATATTCCAAAGGTAAAGCTAACTACTAAATATATAATTACTGTTAAGGTCCATAATATTGAATCTATTGCTTTTTTTATTTCTTTATTTTTATCTTTTTTACCTTTCCATTCTTTAAATTCCTCTACCATTGTGTCTTCATACTTTGTATATTTAGGCTTTGTCATAAAATGATAAATTAAAATACAAGTAGAAAAACCTGCAATTGCAAGAAATCCTGATGCTGTCACAAAATCTGGAACTCCAACTTCTTCTAGTACAACAGTTGAAATTACAGCTAGAATATATAAGCCAACACAAATTGAAACTATTAATGCTGTTTTTCTTCTTCCTTCTTCTGTATACCCCTTATGAATTGGATTATTTTTATTTAATTCTTCAATTAATTCATCTACATTTCCTATTTCTTTTATTACTGTTTGTAGAGCCTCTTCATCTCTTTTTCCTTGTTTTAATAAATCTTCATACTTATCCTCTGCATTTGAAATAATTTCATCTTTCAAATCATTTGCTCTTTTTGTGTTTGGAGCATTTTCAAATAAAGTATTTACTTCTTTTCTAATTTTTTCGTTCATTATTTTATTTTCCCCCTTTTATTTTAAACAACATCTGATTTTCTTGGCATAACAATTGCTGCTATAATATACGCAATAATTCCACTTCCGCCCCAACAAGAAAATAAAATCCATACTAAACGTATAAGCGTTGGGTCTATATCGAAATATTCTGCAATTCCTCCACATACTCCATCTAATTTCTTTCCTTGTTCAATTTTATATAGTCTTTTTTGCATAATTCTTCCTCCTTCTAAATTAGTTTATCTATTAGTTCTTTTGTTAAATTCCATTCTTCTAGGCTTTTCTTATAGAATTCAATTCCATCATTTGTAATTGAGTAATATCTACGTCTTGCACCACTATTTCCTTCTCCCCAAAAAGATGTAATATATCCTGCTTCTTCTAATCTCCTAAAAGCACAATAAAGTGTTGCATCATTTAATTCATATCTATCATTTGTCTTTTCTTTAATAGATTTATTAATTTCATAGCCATAACTATTTCCCTTCATTAAATGTGCTAATATTATTGTTTCTGTATGACCACGAATAATATCCGCTCTAATCGACATATTATCACCTACCTTTTATGATAATATTATAATTTAATATACCTTATCTGTCAAGGTATATTAAATAAAAAAAACAGAAGATTTTACTCTTCTATTTTTTCTATTTTCATAACATCAATTTGAACAGGATATGTTTCCATTACAAGCCCTGTATATGTAATTTCAACCTTGTCTCCTATTTTTAAATGTATCTTTTCTCCTTTTGGAAATCCTACTATAACCTTATCTCCGCATATTTGGATTATTTTGTGGTTTTACAAAAAATAGATTTTCTTTTACCTCTAATACTTCACCTATAAAGGTTTCTCCTGAATCGTGATATATTGTAGTTTTAGGATACATAGCAATAGTATAAGGTTCATATATTTTTGCATTTTCATCTGCATAACAAATTTCAGCATAAAGCGCAAGTGTTAGTTCTATATATCCTCCCTCTTCCATTTCAGTAATTCCATAAAAACTTCCTGGAAAATCATCCTTTGTTGTTATAATTCTATCTTCTTCTCTTGAAAATTTATCCCTTGTACTATCATGTCTTATTTTATATTTGCCTTCTTTGGTATATTCTACATCTGTAAGTATTAAATCTCCCTCAGTTGTCCACTGTGCAACTCTTAGAACATCTGGTATTCTATTTTCACTATTAATTCCGGTATTTTCAATAAATTTGTCTAACATTGCTTTATTGTATATATTCTTATAGGAAATAATTAGGCATCCATCTTTTAAGACTTGTTCAAAAGTATATTCTTTTGGTAATTGTTCTAATGGTACATATTTTGTATTTTTTACTTTATCTGTTTCATTATAATTAATCTCCAAATTTTCCTTTGCATAATCTTCATACTTCATAAAGTAACTGCCAATATATGTTTTATCATTTCCATCTATTACATTATAATCAATTATTTTATATCCTAAACCAATATAAATAGTAGTTCCACCATCTCTTAAAACGCTGTATTGTACTGCAAATATAGGTGGTTTATCATTTTTTATTCGATAACTATCTACTGCAAAAAATAACATTCCTAATAATAAAATTCCTATAATAATTAAAATAATCACAATCCCTATTTTCTTTTTCATTTTATCACCTTTTCCTTTCGTTATTTAGACGAATTTAATTTTCTTTTTTGTTGGTGTTTTTGAAAAATTATTAAGAAAATTATTGAAATTATTAAAAACACTCCTGAAATACCTAATAAATAATAATTATTTGTCTGTATTATTTCAGGTATTTCTTCTGGAATTTGAACTGTATTTTCAATTTTTTCACTTTCTACTATGTTTTTTCTTTCATTATCAAATGCATCTTTATCTTTTGAAATCTCATTTTCTTTCTTATTATCACTTTCTTGTACATTTTCTTGTATACTATCTTGATTTGCTTGTTCATTTTTTATTCCTGTGGTTTCTTGTACATTACTCTTTTTTCTTGTATTTTGACTTAATATATAAGCAATAGCAAATAATAAACTTGTTGTAAGATTTCCTAAAGATATTTTTAATGCTTTTACTGCTCTATAATACTTCCATTGAACTGTTCCTATTGGCATATTTAATAAAATTGCAATCTGTCTAAACTTTAGTTTAGACAATACTTTTAAGGAAATTATTTCTTGTTCTTCTTTATCTAATCCTCTAATAAGGTTTTGATAGTCCTCTTTTTCTATTACATCTTCGATATTTGTATCCTCATCAATAAATTCATAGATTTCCTCTAAACAGACTTCTTTTTGATTTTTTCTAATATATGATATTGCTTCATTTTTAGTAACAGTATATAACCAAGTAGCTTCTTTTTCCTTTGGCAGTTTTTCTTTTGGCATTTCTACGATCTTTGTAAAAACATTTTGCATTACATCTTCTGCACTTTCTTTATTTTTTAAAATAGAAAATGCAATTTTATAAACCAAATTACTATAGTTTTGATACAATTCTTTTTCTACTTGTTCTCCTGATATTTGTTTTTTCATTAATTCATGTAATTTCACTTTATCTATTTTCATTATTTCTTATCTCCTTTTCTATATAATAACAAAAAGATAGAAACAAGTAAACTATTTATTTCTATCTTTTATATACAAAATAACCTTGGACACAAAAAGCAGGTGCTATACTAGCCACCTGCTTTTCACAACTTATTACTCTCTTTCGAGATACTCCTGGAGTTTCGCCACTTCGCTCAGCAAAGATGTCTCTCTGATGAGAGCAGCCTGCGCATGATAGAGTTCTTCCTTGGCATTGTTCAGACTCTCCTGTGCCGTCGGTATTGCACCTGCCGCCTGTACATAGGTGTTGCAGGGTTCAATCACCTGCTCCACCTCTTCCGGAGTCGCTTTCTGAAAATACATCTTGATCAACGCCCTGCCAACATCCAGAAACTTCTTACTGGCATTGGTAGCAGTCGTTCGCAGCTCAGAGATATGGTTCACACACACTGTGTGCTCCTGCCGTTTCTCGTCCAGAACGCCGTTAGCCTCGGTAACATTGCTGTTCACATCATTCAGCATCTGCTCCAACATCTCTCCATACTTTGCTCTCAATTTCATCATGTTTTTTCCCTCCATATTGTGTTGTTTGTATGAACTCCTACAGTTAAATTTTAACATATACATTAACATAAGCAATGCTTTATGTATATTTATTTCCACTTATCACCATTTATATATTTTGTTAAAGCCATAATAAATGCACTTTCAGTTAAATCTATTCTTGATATTTCTCCATGTGTTAAATCCCCGAATAGCTCCTTCTCTATTATGTCTTTCATCATCCTTTGTATACACTTTATTCATTACTTGACTTAAATCTGTATCTATAATATCTTTTACTAGTCTTTCTGGCACTGGAAATGATGCACTTGTACCATAACTTTCAAAATTTTCATTATCTTCAATAACTGCAAGATTTGTAATCATCCATCTTCCTAACGAATTATAAATTCCACTTTCACTTGAAATATATAAATCTGCTTTTATATTGTTTTGTTTACAATATTCCTTTAAGTTCTTTACTCTATTCTTTGCACCTATATAAATTTCATCATTTACTGGCTCTTCACTCACATTTGACTCTACTTTTATTCCTTCTATTTCTACATTTTCAAAATATTTTAATAATGCTCTTTTTGCACCTTCAATTTTTCCTTCATTTTTTGTTCCAATTAATACTTTCATATAATTTTCATCCTTTTTATACTTTAATTTTCTCAAATCATATCATATTTAAAAAAATAATACAATAAAAGCTATATAACTTATGTTACATAGCTTTTATATTTCTAGATCTTCTGGCGGTCTCCTATGTGTTATTTTTTCATTTGCTCTTGCCATTACATCCTTATTGTTGGCTGTCAATAACTCTTTAAATATCGGTTGTATTGGTTGTTTATTTTGTATTGCTTGTTCAAATCTGCTACAAAATTCTACCAATTGTTGTTCTCCTGCTTGTAATGCTTTCTCTTTAATATCTTGTAATTGTTGTACATCTGGTTTTAAAACAGCTTCTATTGTCCAACTCATTAATTTATCAACTAATTCACGGTTCATTTTAATTACCTCCTAGTTACTATTTACTCCTATATTATATCACAGATTTACAAATAGAACAACAAAAACCGCACGTTACATGCGGTTTTAGATTTGTTTTTTATTTCATAGCTTCTTCAACAGCAACTGCAACTGATACTGTAGCACCAACCATTGGGTTGTTACCCATACCAATTAATCCCATCATTTCAACGTGTGCTGGAACTGATGATGATCCTGCAAATTGTGCATCTGAATGCATTCTTCCCATTGTATCTGTCATACCATATGAAGCAGGTCCTGCT
>JAAVZA010000070.1 GCA_022791395.1 Clostridia bacterium | reverse complement strand
GGCATTGTGAACCCGGACGGCTCCACCCCTGATTTCCTGTGGTGTATGGATGATGACGCGGCTTTTGAAAAGGCGAATGAAGAGTGTTCCGCACTGATCGTCGCCGCCGGTCTGGAAAGCGCGCTGAACGCCGCCCGCGACAATCTGAAAGCCGCGGAAGATCGCTTGATTGCTTACGGGCTTTCCCTTGCTCCCGCCGGGGTCCGGGCGACGCTGGAACAGGGTGTGAAGCAGAACGCGACAACCCGGCAAAAGGTCCTTGACGCAACTTTCCGGCTTGACGTTTCCACGGTTCCAGCTTGAAAGAAACCCGCGGGCGGCGGCTCCCGCCGCCCGCCCAACAAAAGAAAGGGGAAGCAAACATGAAGATTTTTCAACCGGGCGAAAAATACGAATTGATTTTTTCCGCATATCCGCGCGCCGGTTCTGTTGCCGGGTCCGTCGAAATCCTGTCCGTTGATCGTGTCCCTGATTCCGAAATGGATTTCAAATCGGCAAGTATTCGCGGTTGTTTCGACGCTTGCGTTGGAACAATAAAGTATATCGTTTACAGTGACACGACGAACACAAAACCCAAAACCGCCCGTTTAATTCGCTCCCGCGTAAGTGAAGAGTGGGCAAAGCAGTTTTGCGGCGGTGTCACTGAATACGAATGGTTTTCCCCCACAAAGCGGAGTTACTACCCGATTTCTTCCAGAGATAAACAAATTTGACCGCCAACAAAAAAGCCCGCCGGGGCGAATCCCGGCGGGCTTTCATTCTGTCCGAATCGGACAAGTTTATTTTCAGGTTCCCGGCAAAATGGTTTCGGGTTCTGCGTTCAGCTTCGCGGCGATTTCCTCCGCTTCCTCCGGGGTCAGTTCGATAACGGCGGCGGGCGGCTCTATGTATGCCGCAAGATTGCCGTTCGTCCCCCACGCCTTTTTTGCTTCCTCCAGTGCGCTCTCGATCAGCTTTTCAATATCCTTTTCGCTGAAAAGCAGTTTCAGGACGGCGGGAATCCGCTGGTAAATCCAGTCGGACACGGCGGCAAGCTTCAACTTGCCCGTTCCGCCGCCGAATTCCTTTTCTGCCTTTGTCACAAGGCCGAAAAGAATTCGGTTCATAACCGCCTTTTCGCCGCGCTTGATAAGAACGACGATCAGGGAAAGGAACGCAAGGACAACCAGCACACTGTCCCAATTCGCCAGCAGAAACGCAATAATCTTCTTTTCGCTTTCTCCTTTCAGCCGATGACGGAACAGGCGGATTCAGGGACCCATACCAGCACGTCAATGTGTAAGCCGCACTTGCGGCCCTGATAGTAATTTTTCACCGTGAACG
>JAAVZA010000030.1 GCA_022791395.1 Clostridia bacterium | reverse complement strand
TATATTGGTTTATTAATCATATTTAAATATATTTATAATTACATATTTTCAGTTATTTTTTAGTGTAAACATCAAATTGTATTAAAAAAGCTGAGGCAGAAAACTTTCAAAGTTTTCCACCCCAACTATTGACTTTCATCCTTTATTTATTATCTTCAGCCAACTTATTAATTTTTTCGGCACATTTAGAACAAACCAATTTTTCGTTGTATGTAACTAATTTTTTTGTAGAACCGCAAAAAATACAATTTGGTTCGTATTTTTTTAAAACAATAGTAGAACCATCGACAAAAATTTCTATAGGGTCCTTTTCATAAATTCCAAATTTATTTCTAAGTTCAATAGGTATAACAACTCTACCAAGCTCATCGACTCTTCTAACAATTCCTGTTGATTTCATTACAAAAAACCTCCTTAAAATAAAACCTATTTCCAACAAAATTCGACAAATTCCTATAAACAATAATATCATTAAAAGTCGCATTTTGTCAATGGAAATAACTAACAAATATTATAAAAATAGTTAAAATTTAAAAACAAAAATGAACTATGAGCGTATATTATAGAAATATAAACTTGAACAGTTCTTTTTTATTAGCAATAGAATAGAATAAAATAAAAAACAATGAGGAGATAAAAGTGTTAAACATATTATGGCCAATATTTATAATAATATCTTATATATATGCTATATTTACTGGAAATGTAAATGAAATAAACAATTCAGTATTTGAATCATGTGAAAGTGCAGTAAAATTAACAATAACCTTTTTAGGAACAATGTGTTTATGGAGTGGAATAATGCAAATTGCTAAAAAGACCACGTTAATAGATAAATTAACTAACTTGCTAACACCAATAATGAAAATACTATTCCCAGAAATTAAAAAAGGAAATCCTGTACATAAGGAAATATCAATGAATATGGTGGCAAATATATTAGGACTAGGAAATGCAGCTACTCCGCTTGGATTAAAAGCAATGAAAACATTGCAAAAAGATAATCCAAAAAAGGATACATTAACAAATTCAATGGCAATGTTTATAATAATAAACACCGCATCAATACAAATAATACCTACAACTGTAATAGCAATACGAAGTTCGCTTGGGTCTACAAATCCAACCCAAATAATAATACCAGTATGGATTGCAACTTTATTAGCTGCAATAGCTGGAATTACTACAGCAAAAATATTAATGAAAAAATATTAGTGTAGTAAAGGAGTAAATAATATGAATATAATAAATTACATATCAGCAATGGCCGTTCCAGCAGTGATACTTTTAATAATCATATATGGAGTAAAAGAAAAAATAAAAGTATATGATACATTTTTAGAAGGAGCCAAAGAAGGACTTGAAGTAGTAATAAATATATTTCCAACATTAATAGGGATATTTTTAGCAGTAGGAGCCTTAAGAGCATCAGGAATATTGGACTTAGTAATAAATATAATAAAACCAATAATAATAGCCTTAAAAATACCAGCAGAAATAATCCCACTTGCAATATTAAGACCTATTTCAGGAAGTGCATCAATGGCAGTAGCAACGGATATAATGTCTAAATATGGAGTAGATAATATAATAGGAATAATAGCAGGAACAATAATGGGATCAACAGAAACTACATTCTATACAATAGCATTATATACAAGTGCAGTAGGCATAAAAAAAATAAGATATGTATTAGTGGCAGCATTAGTAGCAGATATAGTGCGGAATGCTTACGTCTGTAGTAATTTGTCGAATTGTGTCGTAAAGTTTTTGTTGACATATGTAAAAAATGGTAGTACAATATAAACATATTAAATCAAACAAATTTTAAAACAAAAAATTTTTTTTCATTTTTTTCTAACAGAAAAATTATAATGAAATCAAAATCAAAAAATCCAAAAAAAAAAATCAAATAGAAAAAATATAAAGAAATAGATATTTATTTTATTTCATAATATTTATATTTTTAATTTAACAAGTCATTAATCTTGTAGGGGATAAATTAATAGATAAATTGCCCAGTAAACATTATTTTTTATAGGTTTCCTAAATGTTCAAAACTTCCCTTATATTGAACGGAAATATCCCCTACAGCCCCCATAAATGGGAAAATATATTTTATTCAATTTTACTAGGGTAACAAAAACCCTAGTTTTCTTTTTTATAATGGATTAAAAGTAAAGAATAAAAAACTAAGTTTATGATTTATATTAGTATTGTTACATAAATGTAATAATATACTATTCTTATATAATTTTCCAAATATACTTGAAATCATAGAAAAGAATATTTATAATCTAAACAACAGAAATAATAGAGGAATAAATTGAAAGGCAGGTATTTTATGGAAAATAAGTATGAATTTTTTATAGCAGGTAGAGCTAGAAATAAAGAAAATATTTTAAAAATATGCAAGTTGTTTGATAAATATAATATATCATATTATTGCTTTTTAAAAAATGAAAAAGATTGGGGTTATGGAAATAGTAATCAAACGCCAGAAGAAAAACAAAAAGAATTTGAAGCATTAAAACTAAAAAGTGATGTTGTATTAAAACTATTTGAAAATGATATGAATGGAGAAAAAAGTTCAAAAAATTTATTATTAGTTTTACCTGCAGGAAAAGCAGCACATATAGAATCAGGAATTGCTTATGGATTAGGAAAAAAATGTTATGCAATTGGAGAATACGAATCAACAGATACTTTATATAATATATTTGAAGAAATATTTTCTAATGAAAATGAATTAGAAGAATTTTTAAAAAGATATAGTAAATAAAAAAAACATCTCAAAATACAAAAATGTAAATTGAGATGGTTCTTGTTATACCTTATACGTGTGTCCGCATAAGATGCTTTGGTGAGCCAGGAGGGATTCGAACCCCCGACCCCAGGCTTAGAAGGCCTGTGCTCTATCCAACTGAGCTACTGACCCATAAACGCAATAATTATAATAGCATAAAAGATATACAATGTCAATAAATCTAGTTAAAAAAATTAAAAAACTATAGTAATTATACACAAATTATAGTAAAATGTTAAAGCAAAAGATTAAAAAGGAGAAAAATGTGGAAAATAAAACAAGAGAGATATTAGTACACAAAATAATATGGTATATAATAATATTTAGCATAATTGGATTAATAATAGAAACTATATTTTGCTACTTAACAACAGGCATTATAGAAAGTAGAAAAGGGTTAATATGGGGACCATTTTGTCCAGTATATGGAGTAGGAGCAACAATATTAATAATATTATTAGAAAGATATAAAAATAATCCAATAAAATTATTTATAATAGGAAGCATAGCTGGAAACATTATAGAATATATATTAAGTTATATATTAGAAGCAATATATGGAATAAGATTTTGGGATTACTCCTATGTAGACTTAAATTTAAACGGAAGAATATGTATAAGATATTCTGTTTTTTGGGGAATGCTTGCAGTTATATTAATAAAAGCTGTAAAACCATACATAGATAAAATAATAAATAAAATACCAAATTTAAGACCATTAAATGTAGGCATAATAATATTATTAGTGATAGATTGTATTGCAACAGTATGGGCGATAAGTACATATCAAGACAGAGCTTTAGAGAAATATTATAATATAGAAACTATAAATCAGAAAAGTTTAAAAAATTATATAGGAGAAATATTATTTTCAAATGATAAAATGAAAAAAACGTTTCCAAACTTAAGATATACAGATGAACAAGGGAAAGAACATTATTTAAGAGATATGATAAAAAGCGGTTATTAATAACCGCTTTTTAAAATTTTAGCAACATCATCAAAAGAAGAATTATTAGTCAAAACAACATCAAAATGCTGTTTATAAAAATTAAAATTAGTATCAACATTCTTATCCAAAAAACCAAACGAAATAGTTTTATCTAAATTTTCTTTGTGAACCATATTCAAATCTTCAATTATATCACCAAATAAAAGAATGTAATCTTTGCTTTTAATTTCTTTATAGATATAATCAGGTAACCTATCAATAGACTTATTACAGCTATGAATAATATCATCATTAAAAGGTAACATTTTATTATTTTCAAATTTAATAAAATTACTAATAATATGAACATTATCGTAAAAGCAATTATTTAATTTTAGAACTTGATCAATAACATTACCAATTCCAGCAGATAAAATAATAACAGGAATATTAAACTTGTGTAAAGCACTTAAAAATCTCTTAAAACCATTTCTAAAGGGCATATTACCAGCTTTAACACAAGCCAAAAGTTTATCATAAGTAAGTCCATAAAAGTAAGTTAAATCCATAACACTAAAATACCATTCCTTCATAAAATTACTCTTGGTAACACTATCTAAAGAATAATCAAGTTCTATGGGACCATATTTTTCATATAATAACAAAGAATCTTTTTCAAATTGAGGATTCATAATAGTAGGATTTTGAAGAATTGTCCATGAATCAACACCCTTAGAAGTAGTAATAGTTTTATCAAAATCCATAACAACATAAAAATTATTATTATTTAAATGAATATTTTTAATTTTTTCTTCATTAATATAAACCATAAAAACTCCTAATCAGGTAAGACTATTTTAGAATTTTTCTTTTTAGGTCTATATAAAGTAATCTTATTTCCGACAATTTGAACTAAAATAGAATCTGTTTTTATAGAAAGCTCATTTGCAATAGAATAATTCTCATCTGGTGCAGTTTCTAAAACAGAAAGTTTAATAAGTTCACGAGCTTCTAAAGCATCATCCACTTGTTTTATTAGATTTTCATTAAGTCCATTCTTACCAACTTGAAAAATAGAATCTAATTTATTTGCTAAAGCACGTAAATATGCTCTTTGTTTACTAGTCATAAAAACCTCCATCATTGTAAATTACAACCATTATACACTTTAACAAAAAAATATGCAACAAATACAACTATATAATTTTTAAAGAGAAAATATAAGAATATCAATATTTTTTGACACTTTTCTAAACAGTGTGATACAATTATGTATATTGATATATTAAAAAAGGAGGAATTTAATATGGAACTACTAGCGGAAATATTAGAAATGATGATGATAATAGGATTTGGAGTATCATGGCCTTTATCAATTTATAAATCCTATACTTCTAAATCAACGAAAGGAAAAAGTATTTTATTTTTATTTTGTATTGCACTAGGTTATATTTGTGGTATTATTTCAAAATTAATTTCACATAACTTAAATTTAGCATTTTGGTTTTATATCCCAAATATATTAATGGTTAGCACAGACATTGTTCTTTATTTTAGAAATAAAAGAATAGAAGCTGAACAAAATTAGAATTAATAGGAGAATATGTATGAAAGATGTAAAATGTCCTTATACAAAAGAAATGATAGAATCAGAAAGGACGTTTTTAGATAATTTAGAAAACTTTATTAATGAAAAAGAATTAAAAAATCTAAAAACAGACTCAAGTTCAGCACCAATTGGAAATTTAGTACCATTAAGCTTGGGAACAAATAAAGGAGAATGTGTTCCAATCGAATTAAGAGCACGTTTAGAAGAAGGAATTGCAGAAGATATAAAAAAATTTGATTTAACAAATATCGACTTTGAAACAGATGTAATAATTGTTGGAAGTGGAGGGGCAGGACTATGTGCAGCAATTGAAGCAGCAGAACATGGAGTACATACTTTAATACTAACTAAAGAAAAATATGGTCAGTCTAATACCATTTTAGCACAAGGAGGAATTCAAGCAGCTACAGAAGCAGATGATTCTGTAGATATACATTTTGAAGACACAATGAAAAGTGGACACAATAAGAATAATCCAGAATTAGTAAGAAAATTAACTAGTGAAGCACCAGAAGCATTAAAGTGGTTATCAGATTTAGGAGTTAATTTTAAAGAAGAACCATTATTAGCAGGTGGAGCTTCCAAAAAAAGATTACATGCAATTGGAGATACAACTGGTGCTGCTATTATGAAGGTATTGTCTAACAAGATATTGGAGTTAAAAGAACAAGGTTTAATTACAATAAAAAAATATGCAGATGTCAAGGAAATAGTAAAAGACTCTAATGGAAATGTAGCAGGTGTAATATATAGACAAAATGATGAAAAAAATAAAAATGGAGACTACAAATTAGCTAAAGCTAAATCAGTAGTTCTTGCTACCGGAGGATCAGGAAGTCTAGGATATAATAACTTTAATACATCTAATTGTAAGGGTATTACAGGAGATGGACTAGCAATGGCATATCATGCTGGTGCAAAACTAGTTGAACCAGCAGCTATTCAATATCATCCTACAGGAGGAGCTTTTCCTATTAATTTAGCAGGAAAATTAGTTAGTGAGAAAGCACGTTCATTAGGAGCATTATTATTTAATAAAAATGGTGAACCACTACAGTCTATGGGAAACCGAGATCAGATTGTTAAAATTATTATGTCAGAAGTTAATAATCATAAAGGTATAAAAACTCCAAGTGGAAATTCAGGAGTTTGGTTAGCAACACCTTTAATAGACAAAATTCATGGTGAAGGAACAATAAAGCAAAAACTACCTAGACTATATAAAGAATATATGGCATATGGAATTGATATTACAAAACATGCTATATTAATATATCCGACTATTCATTATCAACTTGGAGGAATTGAAATTGATTCTAGAGGAATGACTAATATTCCAAATCTATTTGCAGTAGGAGAATTAAGCGGAGGAATAGATGGGGAAAATCGTTTAATGGGAAATGCACTTGCTACGGTTGTTGTATATGGACGTACAGCAGGAAGAGAAGCAGCAGAAATTGCTAAAAGCATTTCATTACCAGATAAACTATCATTATCTCATTTAGAAGGATTTCCAACGTTAAAAGAAAATGAGTTAGATATTTAAAAAATATGCAATTGAAACAATATAATTATGTTAGAATATTATAAAAACATATGATAAAATAAATTCAAAATTTGAATATGGAGAGGAAATATGAAACAAGAAAAATCATGTGGCTGTATAATAATAGAAAATAATAAAGTTTTATTAATACATCAAACAAAAGGACACTGGGGATTTCCCAAAGGACATATTGAAGAAAATGAAACAGAATTCGATACAGCATTAAGAGAAGTTAAAGAAGAAACAAATTTAGATGTAGAAATAAATGTAGAAAAAAGATATACAGAAAAATATATTACAGATACAGGTGTAGAAAAAGAAGTAGTACTTTTCATAGCTAAAAAAGTTGGAGGAGAAATAAAAGCACAAGAGAGTGAAGTAAAAAATATAGAGTGGATACCAATTGAAGAAGCAGTACAAAGAATTACATACCCAACTACAAAAAAATTATTTGAAAAAGTTTTGGAAGATATAAATATGAAAGAGTGAAGTGAAATACCCATAGCATATTCTTATGAATAGCACACTTCTAAATATCAATAATTATTATAGTTGCTCACATCTTGAGCCCCTTAAACATTAACGTTTGAGGGGCTTTCTAAAGTAAATTAAAATAAAAATCTAATAAATCCACCAATTCCAAATAAAAGAAAAATAATACCAGATAAAACATTCATAAAATTATTAGAAACCTTACTACTTAAAAATTTACCAAATAAAATAGCGATAGCATCACTTGTTACCATACCTAAAATTGCTCCCATAATTAAAAAAATCTTAGCATTAGGAAATTCTATACCAAGTCCTAATGAAGCAAGAAAAGTTTTATCACCAAGTTCACCAATAGCAATACTAAAAGCAATAATAAAAACATAACCAATAGCTAAATTAGAAATTTTATGTAAGATACCAGACTTTGTAGAAGAATTGGTATCTTCTTCTTTATTCATTAAAGTAATAATACCAAAAAACAAGAAAGAAGCATAAGTAATAACTTCTAAAACAGTATGAAGCCATAAATTATCAAGATTACCTAAAACGCTACCAAATAAAATAGCAACACCATGACTAAAAAACGAACCGTAAAGCAACTCCCAATAAAATAGTAAAACTTTTCATTTTAGAAGAAAAAGATAAAACTAAAAGCTGAGTTTTATCACCAAGTTCACTTATAAAAACTAAACTAAAAGCTACAAATAAAGGATATAAAAATTCCACTTTTATCACCTAGTAATAACTATGTAGTAAAAAATAAAATATTCATTCATTTAAAGAAGTATTTGAAAACTAAAAATTATACAAAATTCATCAAATTACAACATGTAATAAAGCTTTAATTCCGTAAGCATTGTGAAAATTTTGTGAACACAATGTAACTTGTTAAAAATTTACTTGTAAACAAAAAAATAAAATGATAATATCTAAAATAAATATAATATTGTATAGAAGCGGATTGCAAATTAATAGTCAAAAATAAAGAGTACGAAGGCTTCGATTTTTAAGGAGGAAGAAAAGTGATTGAAGTAAAAAATGTAACCAAAAAGTATGGTAACTTTGCAGCTGTAGACAATATAAGCTTTAATATTAAAAAAGGGGAAATAGTAGGATTACTTGGACCAAATGGAGCAGGGAAAAGTACTACAATGAATATGATAACAGGATTTATTGAACAAACTGAAGGTGAAATAAAAGTTGGAGAATATGATATTTTAAAAAATCCTAAGCAAGCAAAAAAACAAATAGGATATATGCCAGAAGGAGTACCTTTATATAATGACTTAACAGTAAAAGAATTTGTAAACTATATGGCAGATTTAAAAGAAGTTACCACAAAAGAAAAAAAGGATAAAGTCCAAAAAGTAATAGAACAAACAGACTTACAAGATGTACAAAACAAGCTAATTAAAAACTTATCAAGAGGATATAAACAACGTGTGAGTCTAGCAGGAGCATTAGTAGGAGATCCAGAAATACTAATATTAGATGAGCCAACAGTTGGTTTAGATCCTAAACAAATTACAGAAATAAGAAATCTAATAAAGAAATTAGGAAAAACACATACAATTATTTTAAGTTCACATATATTATCAGAAATAAGCCAAATATGTAATAAAGTAATAATAATAAATTCTGGAAAAATAATAGCCCAAGATACACCAAAAAATTTAGAAGAAAAAGTAAAAAAACAAAATCAATTATCAGTAACAGTAGAAGATAAAGAAACGAAAATAGAAGAAGTAACAAGACAAATAAAAGAAATAAGAGAAATAAAATTAGTAAAAGACAATGAAGATGGAACAAAAGAATATATAATAACAGCTAATGAAAATCAAGATATAAGAAAAGAAATATTTGAAAAATATGCAAAAAATAATATAACAATATTTGAATTAAAAAAGAATGAAGCAACATTAGAAGATGCATTTATGAAACTAATAGCAGAAAAACAAAAAGAGGAGGAAGAAAACTAATGTGGGCAGTATTTAAAAAAGAAACAAAAACCTATTTTTTATCACCAATAGGATATGTATTTATACGGATTATTTTTAGCAATGTGTAGTGTGTTCTTTTATTTAGACGTTGTAGAATATGGAAGCTTACAATTTGAGAACATGTTTTATTCTGCATCAACAATTTTAACCTTTATAATACCAATTTTAACAATGAGAATGTTTGCAGAAGAAAGAAAACTTGGGACAGAACAATTATTATACACATCACCAAAAAGCATATTTAGTATAGTTATGGGAAAATTTTTAGCAAGTTTATTTGTAGTATTGATAACCCAAATATGCACACTTTTCTATCTTGCAATACTATATTTCTTTGGAACACCACATATACAAACAATACTTGTAACACTACTGGGTTTCTTAATGCTAAGTATGGCATACATATCCTTTGGAATGTTTGCATCAAGCATAACAGAAAATCAAATAATTGCAGGAGTAATAACAATAGGATTTTTTATAATAACCTGGTTTTTGCCAAATTTTAGTCCAATCCTGGAACCATTATCATTAATAAACATGTTTGACAAATTCCCATCAGGATTAATTGCAATAGAAGAAATAGTAACATATATAACCTTTACAATATTCTTTGTATTGCTTACTATTATAGTACTACAAAGAAAAAAGAGTATGAAATAAAGGAAGGTGAAAACATGAAAAACACATTAGAAACATTAAAGAAAAAATGGTTACGAGATACCACTAAAACGATAATACTTGTATTAATTCTATTTGCAATATTTATAGGAATAAATATATTAATACAAAAACTAGAGCTAATAGATATAGATGTAACAAAAAATAAACTTTATACAATATCTGAAAGTACAATAAATCAAATAAAAAATATAGAAGATGAAGTAAAAATATATTTAATAGGCTTTGATGAAAACACAGCACTTAATGATTTAATGAAGCAATATAATAGAGAAAATGAAAAAATAAAATATGAAACAATAGAAAAAATACAAGACAGAGTAGATATAAAGAATAAATATAGTTTAGCAGACGAGACACAAGTAATTATTGTAGAAGCAAAAAATCAAAACAAAATAATACTAGTAGATGAACTATACACATATGATTACACAACATATAGTCAAATAGATGTATCAGAAGAAAAAATAACAAACGCAATAGTAAACTTAACACTTGAAAAAAAACCTAAAATATATTTCTTAACAGGACATGGAGAATATGGAATAAATACAGATATGACAATGTTAAAAGCATATCTAGAAAATGAGATAAATGATTTAGAAAATTTAGATTTACTTATAAAAGGAAGCATTCCAAAAGATGCAAGCCTATTGGTTATAGCAAGTCCACAAAAAGATATTCTTGAAAGTGAAGTAGAAATAATCACAAAATACATAAACAATGGCGGAAAAATATTATGGTTAAATGATCCAACTGGAACAAATCTAAATCTATCAAATTTTCAAAAAATACTGGACCTATTTGGAGCAAAATTTGATGAGGGAATAATATTAGAACAAGATGCAAATAAAATGGCATTATCAGCTCCAAACTGTATAATACCAAATATATCTTACACTAATGCAACAAAAGATATAGCTACAGATGGAGGAATATTATTAATAAATTCGACAAAAATAACACTAGCAGATGATGAAACCTTAGAAACTTTAAATGTGACAGCTAAAAACATCTTAACAACAGGAGAAACTGCAATATTTAGAAAAGAATTATCAAATGGAAGTAATTCAAAAATTGCAGGAGACGAAGAAGGAAGCTTTATAATAGGAACAAAACTAACAAAAATAGTAAATGATGAAAACGAAGAAAATAAAAAAGAAGCAGAAATGTATTTACTTGCAAACAATTTACTAGTAGTAGATTATCCAATAACAGTAGGAAATAGTACTTTGTATCCAATGCAGTTTTATAATAACAAAGATTATATTTTAAATACAATAGCAGAATTAACTGAAAGAGAAGACACAATATCAATAAGAAAAGACACAGGATTAATAACATATACAGCAACAGAAGCACAACATAGAATAATAAAAATATTAATAATGATATTTCCTATGTTAATAATTATAATAGGTATAGTAATATGGATTGTTAGAAGAAGAAAAAAATAAAATTAATAAAACCAAAAACTCCTCATATATTAAAATGAGGAGTTTTACTATGAAAGACATATTAAAAGTTTTATTTGTAATTATTGGAACAATAATAGGTGCAGGGTTTGCATCACGGAAAAGAAATATATCTATTCTTTGGAATATATGGAATAAATGGAATAGTAGGAATAATAATTTCGCAAATAGTTATTGGAATAATAGTATATAAAACTTTAAAAATATCAAAAGAAAACAATATAGAAAACTATGCAGATTTTTCAAAACATATAAACAGAATAGGAAAAATTAATGAAATAACCAAAAAAATAATAAATATATTTTTATTATTATCTTTTTATGTAATGGTAGCAGGCTTTAGTGCATATTTTTCACAAGAATTAGGTATACCTAATATAGTCCGGAACAATAACAATAATAGCATTATGTTATATAACATTTATGGGAAATATAGAAGGGATAATAAAAATAAATACAATATTAATACCAGTTTTAATAATATTCATCATAATACTTGCTACAAAAAATATAAGTGCCTTTGAAAACATTAATAATAAAATAGTACAGCCTAATTATTTAAAAAGTATATATAGTGCAATATTATATTCAAGTTATAATTCTATAACTCTAATACCAATAGTAATAACGTTAAAAAAATATGTAAAAAACAATGACCAAATGAAAGTTATAAGCATATTAGTAATAATTACATTAATAATACTTGCAATATCAATATATGGATTAATATTAAAAGTAGATATAGATATAAATAAGTTGGAACTACCAACAGTGTATGTAGCTGGAATGAGTGGAAAAATATATAAACTTATATATGGAGGAATAATATTAGTTGCAATATTTACATCAAGTATATCAGCAGGATATAGCATATTAGAAAATTACATAGATAATCCTAAAAAATATAAAAAAATAGCCATTATAATGTGTACAAGTGGAATACTAGTATCTAAAATAGGATTTTCTAATCTAATAAACAGTCTTTATCCAATATTTGGATTACTTGGAATATTACAAATATTGTTTTTAATCAAAAATAATCATACCAAAACCTATTGAAAAAAAAGAAAAAAACTGATATAAAATAAATAGAAAAAAGTGGGGCGAAAAATATGAAAAAAATAATATTAAATCAACAACTAAAAAAGAAAACAATAATAGTAGGAACTGTAATATTAATTATATTACTAATATTAGGAATAGCATTTTATATAGGAAATATAAGTTTTAGAACCTTTATAGATAGACATATATTAAGAAAAGAAATAATACAAAATAATGTGGCAAGTATAGACATATCCTCACTTGAAAACCCAAGTATTTATGCATATAATAAATACATAACAATATTAAATAAAAACATATTAACAACATATTCAAGTTCAGGGAAAAAAGAATATGAACATGAAATAAAAATAACTAATCCATTATATGCATCCAACAATAGATTTCTAGCAATAGCAGAAAAAAATGGACAAAATATATATTTAATATCAGAATCAAACCTTTTATGGCAAACAGAAGTAGAAGGTGAAATACAAAAAATAGATGTAAACAAAAATGGTTATGTATCAGTAATAATAACTGGAGGAAGTTATAAAGCAATTATTTCAACATACAGTCAGGCAGGAAAAGAACTATTTAAAACTTATTTATCTAGTACAACAGCGATAGATACTTCTATATCAAATGATAATAAATATTTAAGTATAGCAGAAATAAATACATCTGGAACACTTATACAATCGAACATAAAAGTAATATCAATAGAAAAAGCAGCTACAGACCCAACAAATTCAGTAACATATACATATAATGCAGATGCAAATAAATTAATTACAGATATTAAATATCAAGATAAAAATAATTTACTAATTTCATATGATGATGGAATACATATATTATTTGGAGAGAATGAAAGCGAAAATATATCATATTCAGGGAAAAAGGTAACCTTTGCAAGTGTGGAATTAAACAACTATTCAGCATATGCTATAGAAAAAACGACAGGATTACTTAGTACAAATACACAAATAATTATGAAAAATACACGGAACGCAGAAAGAAAACCTATATACGGCAGAAGGTACAGTAAAAGACTTGAAAAGTAAAGGTGATAATATAGCATTAAACTTAGGAAGTAGAATAGACTTCATAAATACTAATGGATGGCTTATAAAAAGATATATTTCACAAAGAGAAGTACAAGATATAGTACTTGCAGAACAAATCGCAGGAATTATATATTCTAAAGATAAAGTTGAAATAACAAGCCTATAAAAAATAGAAAGGGGGATAATATGGCGATTATTATAGATTTAATAGTAATATCAGTCTTATTGTTAAGTACCTTTTTGGGATATAAAAAAGGATTAATAGAAGTGGCCTTCAAAATATTATCATTTATAATAGCAATAATTATAACCCTAATACTCTATAGGCCAATTTCAAATTTTATAATAAATAATACAGAATTTGCAAAAACTATAGAAAATACAATAACTGAGAAACTATCGGCTTCAGAAATTGAAGAGGGACAAATACAAGAGGAAAAAACAGATTTACCAAATGTTGTGGTAAATTATATAAATAAAGAAATATCTAATGCAGTAGATAATACTAAAGATGCAGTAGTAGGCACAGTTGCAAAAGAATTATCTAAAAGTTTAATAAATTTGATAGTCATAATATCATTGTACACAATAACTAGATTATTATTACTATTTGCAAAAGTAATATTAGAAGCAGTATCAGAACTTCCTATTATAAAACAATTTGATGAAGCGGGAGGAATAATATATGGAATATTAAGAGGAATTATACTAATATATATAATACTTGCTATAATAAGCTTAATATTACCAATGATGGATAAAGATACAGTTTTAGGAATGATAAATAATACAATACTAACCAAGATTTTATACAATAACAATATAATATTGATGTTTTTCTTTAAATAATATAATAGCATCAATCCTTAACAATTTCTTAAAATTCAAATAAAACGAACAATAAATATTGATATTTATTGTTTGTTTTGTTATACTAAAAACAATATAAAATAGTATTAAATCATTTAGTACATATGATTAAGAAAGGAAAAATAGAAATGAAACAAGAATCCAATAATAATATGAAAAAAAATAAAAAGATAAATACAAAACAAGAACGAAAACAAAGAAGAAAGAAAAGCATTGGCTGGAGAATATTTAAAATAGTTTTAGTAATATTATTAATAGCAATATTAGCATTTGCAGGAATTTTTGTATATAGAGTAATGAAAAATGGTGGAGGCTTACAAGGATTTGTAGCAGCAGCAGTAGGACATGATGAAAATACACTAAAAGACTTAAATAAAATTAATTTTTTAGTAGTAGGAATTAGTGGATGTGAAGAAGATTATAAATTAGCAGATACTATTATGGTATGTTCATATGATCCAAAAGCACAAAAAGCATCATTATTATCAATACCAAGAGACACATATGTAGGGAAAAATAAAGCAAAAGCATCAGCAAGTTATAAAATAAATGCAGTATATAGAAATGGACAAAATATAGATGGAATGGTAAAAGCAATAGAAGATATAACAGGAATAGAAATAAATAATTATGTAATAATAGATACAGATGCACTTGTAGAGTTAGTAGATGCAATAGGAGGAGTAGAATTCAATGTACCAATTGATATGAAATATGATGATGTAACACAGGATTTACACATAGATTTAAAAGCTGGATACCAAAAATTAAATGGTAAACAAGCAGAATGGTTAGTTAGGTTTAGACACAATAATAATGGAACTTCATATCCATATGAATATGGAGACAACGATATAGGAAGAATGAGAACACAAAGAGAATTTATTCAAGCAACTCTAAAACAAACAATGAGACCAGAAAACTTATTAAAAATAACAAAAATAGCCCAAATAGCATTTAATAATATAAAAACAAATATGAATTTTGATACTATAAAAGACTACCTACCATATGCAGTAAGCTTTAATACAGAAAATTTACAAACAGGAACATTACCAGGAACACCTGAAAAATGTAATGGAGTATGGATATATACAGTAAATAAAAACGAAACTAAAAAAATAGTAGAAGAATTATTTGAAGATAAGCAACCAGAAGAAAATGAAGGAAATACAGTAAATACTAACACAACAAATAATACAAATACAACAAACAAGACTACTAATACAACAACCAAAAAAAGCACAAACACAACAAACACAAAAAAGTCTACTAATATAACACAAATACTAACAAAAAGTAGATAGAGGGAGGGAAAAATGGAAAATCAATTACTAAATAAAATAGTAAAATTATTAGACGATAAAAAAGCAATAGATTTAACGACAATAGATGTAAAAGAAAAAACAACACTTGCAGATTATTTTGTAATAGCAAGTGGAACAGTAGAAACACATATAAAAGCATTAGCAGATAATGTAGAAACAGAACTAAAAAAAGAAGAGATATATCCAAACAAAATAGAAGGATATAACACTGAATGGATATTAATGGACTATGGAGATATAGTAGTTCATATATTCACAGAAAAAGAAAGACAAAACTATAAATTAGAAGAACTATATAAAATAGTTCCTAATTCTAAATAATAAAAAGAAACCTCCGCAAATTGCTTGTGGAGGTTTTAATATTAATATCTAAATTTATAAGGTGAGCTTGAAGTGCTATTCTGTTTAGAAGATTTCTTTTTCTTTTTTTTACGCTTTTTATTAGAATTAATTAAATTTAAAATATACTTCAAAATTAAAATAGCAAAGACTACTAAAATAATTTTTAGAATAATAGAAAAAATAGAATTAGCTTCAATATCTTGACCAGCAATTAAATTTGTAGTATAGTTAATACCGTAAAATGTCATAAGAAATTGTACCAATAACACTACCTTTTGTAATAGGAGCTTTTAGCTTACTATTCAAATTAATTGTAGGAACAAAATTTGTATCATAATCAGACTTATTTAAAAGTACACTAATATCATTTTCAATAAGCACATTTAAATCTTTTGATTTACTATCTGCATTTCTAGGAGTTATAACCTTATAAACACTATCCTTTGAATACAAAGTTTTATAAGAATAATTTTCAAAACCGTAATTAAACAAAGTCACACAATCGGTAAATTTATTACTAGAATTATTGTCATTAGCAGCCCCCATAATAACAGCTATAAGTTCCATATCATCTTTTTTTGCGCTTGCAACAATACAATTTTTAGCAGCATCAGTATATCCAGTTTTAACCCCCGTAGTATATTTATAAAATTGCCCACTTTTTTCATTAATAAGCTTATTAGTAGTAAGAAAAATTCTATCAGCTTTATCATATTTATTAGTCACAGGTAAAGTGTATCTAACAGTGGATACAATATTTCTAAAAGTTTCATTTTTCATAGCATATTTTCCCATAAGAGCAAGATCATAAGCACAAGAATAATGATTTTCATCATGAACACCATTTGGATTAACAAAATGTGTATTTGTACAACCAATTTCATTTGCCTTAGTATTCATCATACTTGCAAAACTTTCCACACTTCCCCCAATATCTTCAGCAATAACATTAGCAGCATCATTAGCTGAAGGAATAAGAAGGACTTTTAAAAGTTGTTCAATAGTAAGTTCTTCATCAAGTTGTAAATTAGCATTAGCATAGCCAATAGGTACAGTAAAAATAGAATTATAACTAACTTTAGCTACATGAGAAAGTTCTCTATTTTCGAGTGCAAGAATGGCAGTCATAATTTTAGTAGTACTTGCAGGGTACATTTTCTCATAAGCATTTTTTTCATAAAGAATTTTACCAGTATTTGCATCCATTAAAAGAGCAACAGGAGCAGCTACTTCTATAGAATTATTATCGTTAGTAGCAAAACAAAAAGAAGTAGATAACAAAAGGAGAATAACAACAAAAATACTTAATATATGTAATAATAATTTTTTTAATTTCATAACTAACCTCTTAAAAATAAAAATGATATAAATATCTTACATTAAAACCTATAAAATATCAATCCCAATAAGAAAAACTTAATAAATAGTAAAAAGAAAAGGAGAAAAAATAATGATAAATTTAAGTAAAAGACAATTAGCAATAATACTAGGAATAGGAGCAATAGTAATATTTGTAATAGGATATTACATTTATAAAATAAGTATTCCTGAAGAAAATTATGAACAATTAGATATAGTAAGTGAAAATGATAAGGAACAAAACATAGAAAATGTGGAAAACCAACAAGCAGAAATAAATTTAATAATAATACATATAGCAGGAGAAGTGAAAAATCCAGGAATAGTAAAAATAAAAGAGGGAGCAAGAATAGCAGATGTAATAGAAGAGGCTGGAGGATTAACAGAAAGAGCAAATATTACTAATATTAATTTAGCATATGTTATAGAAGATGGACAAAAAATAACCATTCCATCAAAAGAAAATATAGAAGAAAAAGAAAGTCAAAATGAATATATATCAAGTGAAAGTGTACAAGGAATAATAGAAGAAAATCCAAAAACAAGTAGTAAAACTACAATAGTAAATATAAACAAAGCAAGCAAAGAGGAATTACAAACATTACAAGGGATAGGAGAATCTACAGCTACAAAAATAATAGAATATCGAAAGCAAAATGGAGAATTCAAACAAACAGAAGACATAAAAAACGTACCAGGAATAGGAGATTCAAAGTTTGAAGCAATAAAAGATAATATAAAAGTAGAATAAAAAGGGAAGAAGTACAGCTATAAACAAAAAAATTAGCAAGTCATAAATGACTTGCTATTTCTGGTTGCGAAGGTAGGACTCGAACCTACGACCTTCGGGTTATGAGCCCGACCATTTCCCATTATTTTTATCTTTTTGTAATATTACATATTCTTACTCTTGCAACCATTTCGGAAGTATCTAATACTTCGATTTATTCTATAAATTTATCAATGTCCCTTTCATGTCCCTTAAAGTGTATTTTAAGGACAGACATTACATTTTATTCCCTTTAAAATTTCTGGCACTACTTGAATATTATTGATAGGCTCTAGCTTTTCGATTTCTGCTTTATTGGTATCCTCATCATATTCAACATAGTAATCCATTGTTGTACTAGCTAGAGCGTGTCCTAAGTATTGTTTTATTTGATTTACAGGTATATTTACATCAATACATCTTGTTGCAAATAGATGTCTTAATTGATATACGCTTAAATGTTTAAAATTATGTCTTTTTAAAATCTTATCAAGTGTATCCCATAAATAATCACTACTTAAAG
>JAAVZA010000029.1 GCA_022791395.1 Clostridia bacterium | reverse complement strand
ATGAAACACAAAGATATATAAATGATACAGAATGGATGCTTACATATGAATCAACAGAAGTAATAGTAAATAGTAATTATATGAAAAGAGAGTTACAACGTTTATTTGGTTTACCCTTTGAAAAAATAAATGTAGCACCAAATGGAATAAATATAAATATGTTTAATGGTGTAGAAAAAGACTATGAATTTAGAAGACAATATGCATTAGATAACGAAAAAATAATTTTATTTATGGGAAGACTTGTTTATGAAAAAGGAGTGCAACACCTAATTTCAGCTATGCCTAAAATATTATCAGGATATCATGATGCAAAACTTATTATTGCAGGTAAAGGCGGAATGTTAGAGGAATTAAAAGCACAAGTGGCTTCTATGGGATTAGGAAATAAGGTATATTTTACAGGATATATGGATCAAAAACAAGTTTGTAAAATGTATAAATGTGCAGATATATCCGTATTTCCAAGCACATATGAACCTTTTGGAATTGTGGCATTAGAAGCAATGCTTTCTGGTACACCTGTTGTTGTTTCAGATATTGGAGGACTAAACGAAATAGTTGAGCATGGTGTAGATGGAATGAAGAGCTATGCAGGAAATGCTAATTCACTTGCAGACTCGATACTTGAACTATTATATAATCCTGCACTGGCAGATAGTGTAGTAAAAAAGGCTAGACTTAAGGTGAAAAATGAATATAACTGGGCAAAGATAGCTCAAGATACACATTTTATATATCAAAAAGCTATATGTCAAACTATGGCAGAACGCCAGAAAAACCAAATTGCACAAGAACAGGCAAAAAAAGCAAAGAAGGCAAAAAATACAGAAGCAGAAATTACAAACTTGTTATCTTTCAGAAAAAGACAAGCATATGCTTAAAATTTGTTTTGTAATAGCTAATAATTAAAATGGATGGTGGTGGAGGTGCCACCATTCAATTTTTTAGGAGGAGATAATATGAATATTTATGATACAGCTAATAGATTAGCATATGAAATTAAACAATCAGAGGAGTATGTAAACTATAAAAAGTTAAAAAAAGAAGTTAATGAAAACCCAGAATTAAAAGAAAAACTAAATAAATTTGAAACTTCAAGGTATGAAGTTCAACTGATGGCAATTCAAAGTGGTAAGCAAGATGAAGAAAAAGCAATAGAAATGCAAAAATTATATCTTGAATTAATTCAAGAGGAAACTATGAAAAAATATTTTGATGCGGAGCTAAAATTTAATGTATTGCTAACTGATATTAATAAAATAATAGGTGATGCAGTTCAAGATTTAATTAAATAGAATAATATAAAGTACAAAAGAGGAGAATAAATATGGAATATATATTTCTAATTTTTATTTGCTTATTGTTTTTAATAGTGTTATGGTTTATTTTAGAATTAAATATAAAGAAACTAAAACAAATAGGTGAAGATAAACAATTAGATAGTCTTACAAAGGATTTTCCTGAGAATATAGACGTTTGTAAAAGCATATTAAAAAGATTAGGAAACGATAAAGTAAATATAAAAGAAGATAAAGAGAGTAAGACAAGTTTATACGTAATTGTAACAAATACAATTACAATTGCAAATATAAGAGATTCTTATACAAGGATACAAACTGTAGCACATGAGTGTATACATTCTGTTCAAAGTAAAAAAATGTTATGGTTTAATTTTGTATATACAAATATTTATATGGCATATTTTTTAATAGTATCTATATTAACTTTATTTAATATTATAAAAAATCCACAAATATTTTTATATATACTTATAGTTATGGGAATGGTACAATACTTTATTAGAAGTATGTTAGAAACAGAAGCAATGACAAAAGCAAGATACGTTGCTAAAGAATATTTAGAAGAAAATAATATATGTTCAAAAGAAAATGTAAATAAAATTGTATCTAGATATGATGAGTTAAACAATATAGGAATTAAACTTGTAAACTTAGATATGTTTGCAAAAAATATTTTAAATGTAATAGTGTATAGTGTAATTTGTATATTATAAAAAGAAATTTTTAAAAGTATTTGCAATTTATTATAGTTTGTGCTAAAATATCAATATTGAAATTAAACGTAAGAGTGAAAAGTACTAAAGTTTTGCTTTTAGAGGAGGAAAATATAAATGGAAGTTTTAAAATATATTGTAATTGGAATTTATGTTATAGTTTGTCTTGCACTAATTGTTGTGGCTATGATGCAATCTAAAGATGATGCTGGAATGAGTGGAGCAATGACTGGTTCATCATCAAATAATTTTTATGAGAAAAATAAAGGAAGAACTAGAGAAGGAAAACTAAAAAGATGGACAATAATTTTAGGAGTAGTTTTCGCAGTATTAACAATTGTACTTTCAATTATGTATGTAATTTAGTTTTAAGTAAATAATAAAAAGGGGCAACAAATTTTAAAAGTTGCCTCTATTTTAAAATTATGAGAAGAGATATTTAAGTATTTACTTTAGAAAAAATGTGTTTAAAGAAACATATTAGTTTCTATGGTTGGTTTAATAAGATATACAAGGAGAAGAAATGGATAGAAAAGAGAAAATATTAGAATTTATAAAAGATAAAGAATATGTACCAATGAAATTAAAAGAAATGGTACAAGTTTTAATGGTACCTAAAGAAGAACAAGATGAATTAAGAAGTATTTTAGATGAACTAGAAGCGGATTATAAAATTAGAAAGAATAGAAAAAATAAATATATTTTAATGGATGAACTGTATGTAGAAGGAGAATTTTCTGCAAATCAAAGAGGATTTGGCTTTGTAAAAATTAAAGATAGTGATGAAGAGATACACATATCTATGGAAAATACTAAAAATGCATTAAATGGGGATACAGTTTTAGTAAAAGTAATCGAAGAAGAAAATAATAATAATAAGACAAAAGAAGGAAAAATTATTAAAATACTAAAGCGAGGTATTGATAGAGTTGTTGGAACATTTAAAAACAGTAGAAATTTTGGATTTGTTATTCCTGATGATAAAAAAATAGGTACAGATATATTTATTTCAAAAAAGAAATTTAAAGGAGCAAAGGACAATGAAAAAGTTGTTGTAAAAATAACTAAATATCCCGAAAGAGGAAAAAATGCAGAAGGTGAAATTGTAGAAATTATAGGAAATATGAATCAAGCAGGAGTAGATATGCTATGCTTAATAAAAGAATATAATTTACCATATGAATTTCCAGAGTTTGTACTAGAGGAAGCAAATGAAATTAGAGAAGAAATAGAAAAGAAAGATATTCCAAATAGAGTAGATTTAAGGGATAAAGATATTTTTACAATTGATGGAGAAGATGCAAAGGACTTAGATGATGCAGTATTAGTAGAAAAATTGGAAAACGGAAACTATAAGCTAGGTGTATATATTGCAGATGTTAGTTACTATGTAAAAGAAAATTCTAAATTAGATAAAGAAGCTTTGTTAAGAGGAACTAGCATATACATGTTAGATAGAGTTATTCCAATGCTACCAAAACGCTTATCAAACGGAATTTGTAGTTTAAATGCAGGAGAAGACAGATTTACATTATCTATTGAAATGGAAATAGATCCAAATGGAAAAGTTATAGACTCTAATATTTTTAAAGCAGTTATTAATGTTAAAGAAAGAATGAGTTACACGGATGTAAATAAAATATTAGAAAATAGTGATAAAGCAGTTTGCAAAAAGTATGAAAAATATATTGATAATTTTAAATTAATGGAAGAACTTGCAAAAATATTAGAAAAAAGAAGACAAATTGCTGGAAGTTTAGATTTAGATATACCTGAAAGTAAAATAGTTTTAGATGAGTTAGGAAAAGCAATTTCTGTTGGAAAATATGAATTAACTTTTGCTAATACAATTATTGAACAATTTATGCTTACTGCAAATGAAACCATTGCAGAGAAATTCTATTGGCTAGAAGCACCATTTGTTTATAGAGTACACGAAGTTCCAGAGATGGAAAAAATAGCTGAACTAAATAAATTTTTATATAACTTTGGTTATAAAATAAGAGGTAGTAAAGATAATATTCATCCAAAAGAGTTTGCAAAAATTTTAGAAGAAATAAAAGGAAAACCAGAAGAAATGGTGGTTTCTACTTTAATATTAAGGACATTAAAAATAGCAAAATATGAAAGTGAAAACAAAGGACATTTTGGAATATCTAGTAAATTTTATTGCCATTTTACATCACCAATTAGAAGATATCCAGATTTATTTATACACAGGATTATTTCAAGGTACTTAGAAAATGGCTATAATTTAAAAGAGAAAGATAAAGAAGAATATCAAAAAATTGCAGAAATTGTAGCAGACAAATCTTCTGAAAGAGAAAAAATTGCAAAAAAAGTTGAAAGAGATAGTGTAGATCTTAAAAAAGCAGAATTTATGATGGATAAAATTGGAGAAGAATATGATGGAATTGTTAGTAGTGTAACTAATTTTGGAATATTTGTAGAGCTAGAAAATACAGTTGAAGGATTAGTTCGATTTGAAAATTTAGGAGAAAATGAATATTTTAACTATGATGATGAAAGAAAAATATTAGTAGGTGAGAGAACTGGTAAAACATATAAACTTGGTGATAAGGTAAAAATTAAAGTTATAGATGCAAATAAAGAGACAAGAAAAATTGCTTTTGAGATTGTATGAAAAAATTTTTTATGATATACTATCGAAAGAAAAAGTTTTGGAGGATAAAATGCCAAAAGTTACTAATGATGATGAAATAACCAAAAAATTAAAATATATAGGGCTTGATTTAGAAAATATTCCAGAGTTTTTAACCAACTCTAGTAATATAGATTACAGGCCCTTAAAAGCATGTGATGAAAATACATATAGGGTATATAAATATGTTCCAATATCAAAAATACAAATATTATTAACACCAAAAAATAGATTAAATACAATAAAAGAAAAATATGGTGAAGCTTCAACCTTAAAGAGTTATTTAAAACCAGAAAACGAAAACGACAGTGAAAAATTTATTACTTTTTTAAAGATGTTAAAAGAGACAAAAATAGAAGAGATAGAAAAACTTGCAAAAGCACAAGAAAGATTAAATAAAAATATACCCTTTAAAGTTAAATTTGAAGAAAACTATTTGTGGCAAATATACTATTCTGATGTAAATGATATTTATTTTATGGTTGTTCCAACAGAGGATTTAGAATATGCTAGTTTCTTTTATTTATTAAAAATGCAAATAGAATATCATAAAGCAAAAAAAGAACAAAGGGTATTTGTTCCAATTGTATATGAAAACTATTCTGGACAGTTTATTAAAAATTCGGAAATACAAGATTTAGAAAAATATGTGTGGTTTTTTACAAAAGAATGGCCTAATATTTATGAAGTATATGATGCTGATGGAAAGATGTCTTTACAAATTACTGGAGAGACAGTAGTTTATGAAGATTTAATAAGTGTATATAAAAATAAACTGGAAAGTAAAGAAGAGGCACTTAAGTTTTATAAATTTTTAAAAGCAATGTTTATATTATCTACTGAATTACCACATTATTATAAATTTATAGCAAAGATAGACAAGAATGGTGAACTAGGATTTTCTTTAAAAAACAAAGAAATAACATATGAAAATATGTTTACAGTGCTTGCAGAAGATTATAAAAAAGCGATGGAAGGAATGTCATCACTAGAAAAAGAAAAAAATGATTTATATGCCAGTATAGAAGAGTTAAAAAGTATATCAGTTAAACAAGATAAAGAATATTTATCAAAAGAAAGACAAATAGCAACATATTTGGAATGTAGAAAAACTTTCTTTGGAAGGGTAAAATATTTCTTTAAATTAAAGAAAAAGAAGAAAGAAGATATTGAGAAACAAGAAGATAACAATGTAAAAGAAATAGAAAAAAACAAAGAAGAGATTACAAATACAAACTTTACTATAAGAGAATTTTACACAATAGATGATATAGTGAAAATTTATAAAGAACTAGATTTATTATTAGAAAAGGTAAAAAATCTAAAATTAGACTATAATGCTTTAGAAAATAGAACCCAAAGTATGAATACAAAAATTCAAAATGCTAATTTGTATATTGAAGAGATTGATAAGCACGAGAAGAGTATTTTTGAATTTTGGAAATTTGCAAATAAAGATGAAAAATTAATGCTAAACCAGGGTATTATGGTTCAAAATACTAATAAAAAAACAATAGAAAAAGTATATAATTATGATGAAGATAGAGAAGAAATAGGAGAGGTCATAGACAAAATACAAAGAAATTATTTATCAAAAGAGGATACAGATTCAATTTATATTGCAGGGACAGAACTTTTAAAGGTATTAAATAATATTGATGATGACGAAATAATAGAAAATAGTTTAAAAGAACTAAAAGAAGAATTAGAAAATAATAGAATTTTATTTAATACTGATAAAATTGATATTTTTGGAGAAAACGCTAGCGAGAGTATTAAAGTAAAAACTTTGGGAGATAAAAAGCATCGTGAGACTAAAAAGGATAAGCTGAAGATTTTAGAAATTACGAAAGATATGGAAGCAGAAGAATACAAAAATAAACTTAAAAATGTTTTAGATAATGTAAGAAGTGTTATAGATAAGCCAAATAAATTAATTTCTATTCCTGCTTATATTGCATTAGATAGAAAAGAAGAATTAGAAGGACTTAAAGTTTTAAACTTAAATCTTGAAAAAGTAATAAAAGAAGCGGAAGATAATAAAAAAATTGTATTATATAAAATTAAGTTAAAAGAAGATATTAAAGTAGTGTATTTTTCAAACATAATTTATTATGATAATTATAATAAAACCTTACCAATAGGAATGGATATTAGTGATAAGTGCTTACTAAATTTAGAAAAATATAAAATGAATGAGATAGGAAAAGAAAGCTTTAGAATAAGTAAATTAGAAAATGAATTTAAAATAAAAATAAAAGAAATATGCTTATATGAATATGAACTAACAGAAAAGTAAATTTATAGAACAAATACAAAATAAGGAGCATCGGCTATGTCAATCATTTTTGAAAATGTCTTAAAATTTTTTATTTATTAGCACTAAATTTTTATAGTTTAGTGCTAATATTTTTATGCGACATTTTCTATACGATGTTTCTGTTGTTTTACAAATTCTTCAAATGATTTT
>JAAVZA010000028.1 GCA_022791395.1 Clostridia bacterium | reverse complement strand
GGTATTGTTGTGTTTCTTTCTATTAATTTTGTGAATACTCCTCCATATGTTTCAATTCCTAGTGATAGTGGTGTTACGTCTAATAGTAGTAGGTCTTGAACATCTCCTGATAGTACTCCTCCTTGGATTGCTGCACCGATTGCAACACATTCGTCTGGGTTGATGCCTTTATCTGCATCTTTTCCTGTTATTTTCTTTACTGCTTCTTGTACACATGGTACTCTTGTTGAACCACCAACAAGTAAAATCTTGTGTAATTCTGATGCTGATATTCCTGCATCCTTAAGTGCTTGGTTAACTGGTCCTAATGTTGAGTCTACTAAATCTCTTATTAGCTCCTCAAATTTTGCTCTTGTTAGTGTAATATCTAAATGCTTTGGTCCTGTGCTATCTGCTGTGATGAATGGTAGGTTAATATTTGTTTGACCTACTCCTGATAATTCGATTTTTGCTTTCTCTGCTGCTTCTTTAAGTCTTTGCATTGCCATTTTGTCACTTTTTAAGTCTATTCCTTGTTCTTTTTTGAATTCTTCTACTAGATAATCTATTATTCTTTCGTCAAAGTCATCTCCTCCTAGTTTGTTGTTTCCACTAGTTGCTAAAACTTCAAATACACCATCTCCAATATCAAGGATTGAAACATCGAAGGTTCCTCCTCCTAAGTCATATACCATTATTTTTTTATCTGTATCTTCTTTATCCATTCCATATGCAAGTGCTGCTGCTGTCGGTTCGTTTATAATTCTTAGAACTTCTAGTCCTGCAATTTTTCCTGCATCTTTTGTTGCTTGTCTTTGTGAATCACTAAAGTATGCTGGTACTGTTATAACTGCTTGAGTTACTTCACTTCCTAAATAGTTTTCAGCATCTTGTTTTAATTTTTGTAATATCATTGCTGATATTTCTTGTGGTGTAAATTCATCACCTTCAATTTTTACTTTTTTATCTGTTCCCATACTTCTTTTTATAGAGATAACTGTATTATCTGGATTTGTAACTGCTTGACGTTTTGCAATTTGTCCAACTAGTCTTTCTCCATTTTTTGAAAATGCTACAACAGATGGTGTTGTTCTATTTCCTTCAGCATTTGGTATAACAACCGCTTCTCCACCTTCCATAACTGCAACACATGAGTTTGTTGTTCCTAAATCGATTCCTATAATTTTTCCCATTTTAAAATTCCTCCTAAAAATTTATTTTTATTTTTTCTTTCTTTTGTAAAAATTTATATAATTAAAAATTTAATAACTTTGTTTAGTTTGCTACAACTACCATAGAATGACGAATTACTTTTTCACCTATTTTGTAGCCTTTTCTAAATTCTTCTTTTATTTCTTTTTCACCCAAGTTATCATCTTGAACACTGCTTACAGCTTCATGATATTCTGGGTTAAAGGTTTCTCCTACTGTTTTGATTTGCTCTACACCTAAATTAGATAAAGTATCCAATAGTTGCTTATGTACCATTTCCACACCTTGTTTGTAGTTTTCATCTTCTGTTTTTGTTGCTACTGCTTTTTCTAGATTATCTACTACTGGTAAAACTGATGATACAATATCTGAAAGTAAAGAATTATATAATCCTTCTCTTTCTTTTGCACTTCTTTTTTTGTAGTTATCAAATTCTGCCATTAATCTTTTATATCTATCAGTAGTTTCTTCTAATTCTAGTTTAAGTTTTTCTGTTTCAGTAACTTCTGTTACCTCATTAAGTTCTTCACTATTTTCTTGAACTCTATTTTCTTCCATTTTTTTCATCCTTTCTATTTACAAATCTTTTTCATTCATTTTCTTACTAATATATTTCATTACAGAAATTACTTTTGAATAATCCATTCTTTTAGGTCCTATTATTCCTATTGTTCCTAAATCTTTATCACCTACTGAATGTTTGAAAGTTACTATACTAAAATCTTTCAACTGTTCATTGTCATTTTCTTCGCCTATATATACATTAATATCTTTAGCCATTCCTGAATTTAACATATCTATTACTAAATCTTTCGTATCTAATACATTAACAAAATTTTTAGCAATTTCTAAACTTTTAAATTCTGGCAAATCAAATGCTTTATTGGTTCCTTCTAGATATATATTGCTTTCTTCATCTATTACTTTATTTATTTGTTCTATTATAGGTTTTATCACATCAACACTATAGGTTATTTCAGCAAGTATATACTCCTCCATAGGTTTATCTATTTTGCTTAATGGTTTTCCTTTTAATTTAGAATTAAACAAATTATTTAGTGTTTCTACTTGTGACTCTGTTATATCTTCATCATATTTAATAATAGTTTCTTTAACAAGTCCTGAATCTGTAATTATTACTACCATTAACATTCTTGTTCCAAGTAATACAAATTTAATTTCACCGAATAATCTGCATATCATTTTTAGGTCCAATTGCCACTGTGGTATAATGTGTTATTTCTGATAGAGTAGTAGTAGCAATTTTTGTTAAATCTTCAATTTCATTTACCTTGGTAGATAACTTAGATTGAATATATTTTATTTCTTCTATTGATATATCTTCATCATTTAGTAATTCATCAACATAGAACCTATACCCCTTTTCTGATGGAACACGTCCTGCTGATGTATGAGGCTTATCTAAATATCCTATATTTTCAAGTTCTGCAAGCTCATTTCTTACAGTTGCGCTACTATAATCTAACCCATATTTTTTAACAAGAGTTCCTGAACTTACTGGCTCAGCTGTGTTTATATATTCATCTATTACCGCTTGTAATATTTCTTTCTTTCTTTTATCTAGCATATTTTTCACCTCTTTTTAGCACTTTATAAAGAAGACTGCTAATTTCTTTTAATATATTATAACCAAAATTAGCAATTGTCAACCCCAATTGCTAATTTTTTTGTGAATTTTTTGTGAAGAAGCGCAAGAACACATTTTCAGGTTCCTGCGCTTCTGTTTTGGCGATTTAGTCGTAGTATTTGTCAACAATGATACATATACATATACCAGTTAATGCACCGGCGATTGCGCCAAACAATCCGCTTAAACGCGTTGTTTCGAAATGCATTGCCACGACTAATAATGTTGGCACTAAAAATATGCAACATATAAGGAATATTTTTTTCCGTTTTTTCATGTATACCCCTTTCATAACAATGGTTACCCATTACTTTTTTATTATACCACTTTTATATAAATTTTTCAAATTCTAAAAAAGAGCACAATTAGCTTTTTCACTAATTATGCCCTTTTATTTATTTTATTCCAAATATTCTATCTCCTGCGTCCCCAAGTCCTGGCACTATGTATCCGATTTCATTTAAGTGATCATCTATACTTGCACAATAGATTTGTACATCTGGATATGCTTCTTCTACTTTTTTTATTCCTTCTGGAGCTGCAATTAAGCATAAGAACTTAATTTTCTTTACTCCATCTTCTTTCATCATTTTTATTGCATCAATTGCAGATCCTCCTGTTGCAAGCATTGGATCAACAAGGATTACTTCTCTATCTTGAATATCTTTTGGCACTTTATAATAATATCTTACTGGTTCTAAAGTTTCTTCATTTCTATATAATCCAATTACACCTATTTTTGCATTTGGAATAATTTTTGTTATTCCATTACTCATTCCAAGTCCTGCTCTTAATATTGGAACAAATGTGTATCTATCTTCATTGATTTTTTTAGCCATTGTTTTTCCCATTGGTGTTTCTACTTCTACTTCATCTTGAACAGCATCTCTCATTGCTTCATAACATAGAAGCATTGCAATTTCTTCTGCTAATTCTCTAAATTCCTTTGTCCCTGTTTTTTTGTCCCTTAATATTGCAACTTTATGCTGTATTAATGGATGTTTTACTTCTATTGCATTCATGTTTTCAATCCTTCTTTCTATATTATACCTTTGCCTCTACTTTTTCTTCTTTTTTTGTTTTTTTATCAACCTTTGGCATATCTTCTTTTTCTTCTGGTAATAACAAATTAATTAAAATTCCGACTATAGCTGCTAAACTCATTCCAGAAATTGTAACTGCTACATCTCCACTAACAATTGAAATTGCAGCTCCTCCAAGTCCAAGTACAAGCATACTAGATGCTACTATTACATTTTTTGTTTTTCCAAAATCTACTTGATTTTGGATTAATACTTTTAATCCATTTACTGCTATAAATCCATAAAGAAGTAAACTTATTCCACCCAATACTGCATTTGGTATTGTTGAAACTAACGCTGTAAATTTTCCTAAAAATCCTAAGCATATAGCAAAAATTGCTGCAAGTCCTATTACCCAAACTGATGCTATTTTTGTCATTCCTACTACTGATGTGTTTTCACCATAAGTTGTATTTGCTGGTCCTCCAAGTAATCCTGCTACAAATGTTGCTACACCATCTCCTAATAATGTTTTATCAAGTCCTGGTTCTTTTAATAAATCTTTTCCTATAATATTAGATAACGATGTATGGTCCCCAATATGTTCTGCCATTGTTACAAGTGCAATTGGTGCAATTGTAAGAACTGCTGAAAAGTTTGGTGTATAATTTACAAATGGAAGCACAAATTGTGGTAAACTAAAGAAGCTTGCTTCTAATACTGGTGTAAAGTCTACTAATCCTACACATACTGCTGCAATATATCCTGTTACTATTCCAACTAAGAAAGGTATAATTTTTAAGAAACCTTTTCCTCTAACAGCCACAATGGCTGTCACTAAGAATGACACTGCTGCAACAAATACAGCTCTCCATTCAACTTCAGCTCCTGACACAAGTCCAACTTGTGATATTGCTGATGGTGCAAGTCCTAATCCTATAATCATAATCATTGGTCCTATAACAACTGGTGGTAATATTTTATCAAGCCATCCTTTTCCTGTAAATCTTATAATTGTAGCAAATACTACATAAATAAGACCTACTACCATAACACCTGTCATAGCTCCTGAAAGTCCTCCTTTTAGGTATGCTGCTGCAAGTGGTGCAATAAATGCAAAAGAGCTTCCTAAATAAACTGGTGATTTTCCTCTTGTACATAAAATATAAATTAATGTTCCAATTCCTGATGTTACTAAGGCTACTGGTATCGTAAGCACTGTTGCTTCAGCCTGTGCGTTAACTAAAATAGGTACCAAAATGGTAGCTCCAAACATAGCAAATACATGTTGAAGAGCCAGTATTATCCATTTTGTAATTGTTGGTTTTTCATTAACATCTAAAACCATTTTACTTTTTTCCATAAAACTTCCTCCTAATACTTTCTTTTCTAGGGTATAGACTACAAAAAATCACTAAAATCAATATTTTAGTGATTTACATTACATATATAATAGAAACAATTGTAGTAAACACAAAAACTAGCAAAGAAACTTTGCTTTCGAAAATTGTAGTAGCTTTTGTTTTTTCTACAAATTCTTTCATTTTTTTACACCCTAAAAAATATTACTACATTTCGTAAATAAATGCAATAGTTTTTTTAAATTTCTGCTTCCAAATTTTCTTTTTCTAAAAACATTTCATTAAGCTTTTTTATTTCTTGTTCTACTTTTTTATTGTAATTATCATTCATTGCATCAGTTTTTAAAGTAGTGATTGTATCATATTCTGGATAATGTATATCTATATATTCTAACATTTCTTTAGGCATTTGTGAAGTAATAGCAAGTTTAATATCAACACTTGAAACTTGTCTTCCGTTTTAAAAATTTACGATAAACATTTCTAATTTCATGAATTTCTCTATCATCTGTTATTCCGTTTTATGTTTCTATCTATAGCTCTTGCATATTTTGTATCTAAAAATAATGAATAATATTCAATTTTATTTTCTTTTTCTAATTCTTTCAAATAATATAATATATCAAGCACTTCTTCTCCCCAAGCACTATTAGGTTCTTCTCTTAAATATTGTATATATCGTTCTCCTGAAAATTTTTTATATTTTCTGCATACTTGTTCTGGATATGAATGTGTATTAAAATAAATTCCTGATACTGGTCTCCATGTAACAAAAGAAATTCCTCTAGCATTTTTTATTTCTGGAACCATTTGATTAAAGAGTTGATGAACTCTTGTTGAATTTGTATTTATCCTATCATAAAAATATTCTCTATGTTCTGGATCATCATGTAATGTTGTAAATCTTTCAAGCTGAACAATTAATTCTAACATTGCTTCTTGATCTATTTCATATCTCATCTTACCATTTTTGTCATCTAATTCCACATGAGTACCCTGTAATCTTTTAGCAGTAGTGGCAATAATCCATTTTATAATTTCGCCTTTATTCTCTAATCCATAAAAGAAGTATTTTTCAAAATGTTCTTTATTTAATTCTCTTTGCACAATCCTACCTCCATAACGAATACTATTATTAATCATAATATATTTTAACAACACTATATCCCCATTGTCAATTATTTTGTCGTTTTTTGTTGTTTTTCTATAAAAATATAATTGAATTTTCATAAATTATTATTAATTGCAATAAAAATTATATTAAATAACATTTTTATACTTTTGTCACTTTTTATATATATAAGCAAAAATCGCAAACCTTGAAAGGCTTGCAATTAATGGAGCTACTGGGCAGAATCGAACTGCCGACCTACAGGTTACGAATCTGTTGCTCTACCAACTGAGCTACAGTAGCATTTGTAACAAAATATATTTTAACATACTTTTACTTGTTTTTCTATTATTTTAAATAATTTTTTAATTTATTTCATAAAAAAAGAGACTATAAGTCTCTTTACTTTAATACACTTCCAACTTCTAGTTTGTTTCCTCTTAAAAAATCGCATATATTCATTCTTTTTGCATTTTCGCCTTGTATTTCTACAACTTTAATAACTCCATCTATTGTTTTTATATATAAACCCTGTTTATCGTTTGCTATTAAAATAGTTCCTGGTAACTGTTCTTCTTGTTCTATTTCATTATTATCTACAATTTCAATTTTCCATAATTTTATTTTTTTATCTTGATACATTGTATAAGCACCCATAATTGGATCTAATCCTCTTACAAGATTCTTTATTTCTTTAGAGTTTTTTTCTTTCCAATTAATTTTTGCCATCTCTTTTGAAAGCATTGGTGCCATTGTATAATCATTTCCTTGTGGTATTCTACTTGCTTCTCCATTTTCAAGCTTCTCTATTGTTTCAGTTAACAATTCTCCACCTAATTTTGATAGTCTATTCCATAGTTCTCCAGTTGTTTCATCTTCTCCAATAAATACTTCTTTTGTTAAAATTATATCTCCTGTGTCCATTCCTTCGTCCATATACATAGTAGTAACACCAGTTACAGTTTCCCCATTTAAAACTGCCCACTGAATTGGTGCTGCTCCTCTATATTTAGGAAGTAGTGATGCATGAACATTTATACAGCCATATTGCGGAATATCCAAAATTTCTTTTGGTAATATTTTCCCATATGCTACTACACAAATTAGGTCTGGATTTAATGATTTTATTTCTTCTATAAACTCCACATTATTTTTTACATTTAATGGCTGACATACTGGTATATTATGTTCTAAAGCAAATTCTTTTACAGGACTTGCAATCATTTTCATTCCTCTACCTTTGGGTTTGTCTGGATTTGTTACTACTTTCATTACATTGTGTCCAGCATTAAAAATTGCCTCTAATGAGTCTTTTGCAAAATCTGGTGTTCCCATAAATAAAATGTTTAACATTTTTTCTCCTCTTTCATAAATATTTTTGTCATACATTATTTTTCAGGTGTTATATATTCTAAAGTTCCTGGTAATATTTTATCCATAAATACTTCTCCATTTAAATGGTCTACTTCATGAGAAATTGCTTGTGCAAGCAACCCTTTTCCTGTTATCTTAATTTTCTTTCCATTTCTATCTAAACCTTCTACTGTAACTTCTTCTGGTCTTACTACTTTTGCAAATTTGTTTGGAAAACTTAAACATCCCTCTTCTACTGTTTGAGCACCTTTCTCTTTTATTATTTCTGGATTAATTAGTATTATTGGTTCCTCTTTTTCATAATCTGTATGAATTACTACAACACGTTTTAATACTCCAACTTGTACAGCTGCAAGCCCAACCCCATTAAATTTATGCATGGTTTCTATCATATCATCAATTAAATTTAAAATTTTCTCATTAATCTCTTCTACTGGTCTTGATACTTTTTTTAGAATTTCGTCTCCTTCTTCCCTTATTGTTCTAATTGCCACTTTATTTTCCCCCTTAACTTTTTATTACATCATATTTGTTGGATTTACATCTACAATGATTCTCGCTTTTTTATTATATATATATGTTTCTTGCAATACTTCGGTTATAGCATTAATCATTTCATTATTAAACTTACCCTTTAAAATAATTCTCCATCTATATTTATTTTTAATTTTATCTATAGGTGCTGGTCTTGGTTTATATAAATTAACTTCTTGATTATTACTAAACATTTTTGAAAGTGCAAAATATATTTTGTTGGATATGTTTTCTACTTCTTTTTCCTGTTCTCCACTAATTCCAAATAATATTATATCGCAAAAAGGTGGATATTTCAATTGTTTTCTTAAGCTAATCTCAGTAGGATAGAAAACATCATAATCTCCAGACTTAGCACATTCAATACTAAAACTATCTGGATTATATGTTTGTATAACTACATTTCCTGGTAAATTTTCTCTTCCTGCCCTTCCTGCTACTTGTGTTAATATTTGAAAGGTCTTTTCGTTTGCTCTATAATCTTCTATATTTAAGCTGCTATCTGCTGCAATGACTCCTACTAGCGTTACATTTGGAAAATGATGTCCTTTTACTACCATCTGTGTTCCAATTAAAATATCTATATTCTCATTTTTAAACTTATTTAATATCTCTTCATGTGAATTTTTCTTTGATACTGTATCTATATCCATTCTTATTGTAGTTGCATTTGGAAACATTTTTTGAATTTGTTCTTCTAACTTTTGTGTACCTGTTCCAAAATACTTAACTTTATTACTTCCACATTCTGGACATATAGTAAGATTTTCTTGTTCATATCCACAATAATGGCATTTTAATTTGTTTTCTTTTCTATGATATGTTAATGTAATATTACAATTCTTACATTTAGCAGTATACCCACAATCTCTACACATTATAAATGTAGAAAAACCACGTCTATTTAAAAATAGTATTGTTTGTCTTTTTTCTTCTAAGTTTTTTGTAATATACTCATACAAGGTTCTACTTATCATTGTTTTATTTCCATTTGCTAATTCGTCTCTTAAATCTATTACTTCTACTGTTGGTAAACTTGATTTATTAGCTCTTTTGGTTAATGTTAATAACTCTATTTCCCCATTTTTTGCTTTATAAAATGTATTAATATCAGGAGTAGCACTTCCTAATACCAGTGGTATATTATTTTTATATGCTAAATATTTTGATACTTCTTTTGCACTATATCTTGGTGGCATTTCGGATTTATATGAATCATCATGCTCTTCATCAATAATTAGTAATCCCAAATTTTCTACTGGTGCAAATATTGCTGACCTTGCTCCAATTATAATACTTGCTTCATTCCTCCTAATTCTTTGCCACTGATCATATCTTTCTCCTACTGATAATTTACTATGAAGTACTGCAATTTTATCTTGTCCAAATCTTGCAATAAATCTATCTACCATTTGAGGTGTTAAAGAAATTTCTGGCACTAACATAATTGCAGCTTTGTTCTTTTCTAATGTCTTTTTTATTAGTTGTAAATAGATTTCTGTCTTTCCGTGAGCCTGTAACACCATAAATCAAAAATTCTTTGAATTCATTGTTATTCATACTTTTTACAATTTCTGTATATGCTTTCTTTTGTTCGTCTGTTAATTCTAAATCATTATCTTTTTTTACATTTTTATTAATAAATGGATTTCTTTCAACTTGTTTTTCTATAATTTCTATATAACCATTTTTTTCAAGTGTGTTAATAACAGCTCTTGATACCTCGCAAAATGCTTCTAAATCAGTTGTTAATATTCCATCATTCTCTTTTAAAAATTCTAATGCTCTTATTTGTTTGTCTGATTTTATTTTTTTGGTTTCAATATAAAAATCAATTTCTTCAATATCTTTATTTAAATAAACAAATTTTAAATTTTTTTCTTTAACTCTATTATCTAATACTTTTGTTGTTGTTCCTGGTGGTAACATCATTTTAATAGCATCTGAAACATTACAAAAATAACGTCTTGCCATCCATTTTGCGAGTTCAATTTGTTCTTCCTTTAAACAAAAACCCTCTTGTATACTTGATATATTTTTTACTCTATATGATGACTCTTTCTTAAAACCAACAATAAATCCTTCTTCTAGCCTTTTAGAATTTCCAAATGGCACTAAAATTCTATCTCCAACCTTAATAGTACCAGCAAGTTCTGCTGGCACGTTATAATCAAATGTCTTATTTAAATTTTTAACTGTGCTATTTATTATAACTTCTGCTACCATTTGTCTTCTCCTATATTCTTTTATAAGTATATCAAATAAGTAGTTGATTAACAAGTTTTATTCGTTAGTTTTTTATTTTTAAATTCAATTCTTAATATACGATACATGCGTTATCTGCAATAGACAACGCATGTAAATTATTATTATTTTGATACTGATTTTAATTTAACCCCAAATATAGTTGCTACTATAATAGATAAACCTATACCTAATATTAATATTAGATTAACATCTCCTGTTTGAGGTAATTTTGTATCTGTAATAGTATTATCATTACTTGTATTATTTCCTGGTTTATTATCTCCTGGTTTATTGTCTCCTGGTTTATTGTCTCCTGGTTTATTGTCTCCTGGTTTATTGTCTCCTGGTTTATTGT
>JAAVZA010000027.1 GCA_022791395.1 Clostridia bacterium | reverse complement strand
ATTTCAAATTGCCAGCCTTCTACTGTTACTATGTTTCCTTCTACTTCCATATTGTTTTGTTTTAATTTATTATCTATATAATCGTTTTCATTATATTCTTGCTTTGTTATTTTTTCTGCTTGTAATTCTACTAATATTGCCTCTAATTTTTCTCTTGCTCCTGCTTGTTTATAGTCTTCTCCTGCTTTTTGTGCTGTACTAAATAAGCCATTTTCTCCTAATATTAGATTTATCGTTACTCCTGCAAGTATTAAAAGAATTATTATTGTTATAATTAATGCTATTAATGTTATTCCCTTGTTATTCACCATATCTTTTGTTCTCTCCCTTTTTATTTTCTTTTGTTCTTTTATTTTATATTTGATACTTCTATTTTTCAATAACATCTACGCTTTTTCTATATGATAAATATACATAAAAAGTCTTCGTTCTTTATCATATAGCTTAAATTGTTTTTTAAGTCTTTTCTAAATATTATATACACCTTAGCAAAACTATCGTTTAATAACAATTTTTTTAAAAAACAGTTTACTCAGTATAAATTATGATATATAATAGTTTAAAATGGAGGTTTTTTTATGGAAAATGATAAAAAATTAGTTACTATTCTTGTTCCAGCTTATAATGAACAAGAAGTTCTACATTTATTATATGATAGATTAAAAACTCTTATGGACGAACAATCGACATATAATTTTGAAATTTTACTTGTTAATGATGGAAGTAAAGATGACACTTTAAAAATTATGCAAGAGCTAAGAAAAAATGATAATAGAATTTGCTATTTAAACCTTTCAAGGAATTATGGAAAAGAAACAGCTATGATAGCAGGTCTTGATTATTCTAAAGGTGATTGCGTTATTATTATAGATGCTGATCTTCAAGATCCACCTGAGCTTATCCCAGAAATGCTTAAATACTGGGAAGAAGGCTATGATGATGTTTATGCAAAAAGAAAATCTAGAAAAGGTGAAACTTTTATGAAGAAGTTCACTTCTAAAATGTATTATAAAACTCTTCAAAGTGTTACAAATATAGAAATCCAAAAAGATACTGGTGACTTTAGATTACTTGATAGACGTTGTGTAGAAGCTCTAAAATCAATGCGTGAATCTGAACGTTATACTAAAGGACTTTTTAGTTTTATTGGATATAATAAGAAGGAAATTATGTATGATAGAGATCCACGTGCTGCAGGTAGTACTAAGTGGAATTATGGAAAACTTATTAATCTTTCAATAGACGGATTAACTTCATTTACAACTGCTCCACTTAGATGGGCTGCAATATTTGGAATACTAGTTTCACTTGCAGGATTTTTATATATGTTGGTTATTATATTTAAAGCTATCTTTAATGGAATTGATGTTCCTGGATACGCTTCAACTATGGTTGTAATTCTATTTTTAGGTGGTTTACAACTAATATTCTTAGGTGTAATTGGTGAATATCTAGGACGAGCATTTTACGAGACTAAAGGACGTCCTCTATATTTTATTGATAGATATAATGAAGAAAAGGAAACAAATAAAGATTTAAATAAATAAATATTATTTTTTGAGAGGAATACAAATGTCAAATTTTATATTAAAAATTATAGCAATGGTTACTATGTTCATAGATCATTTAGGATATGCTTTGTATGGCAAATTTTCTCCACTTAATTATATTGGCAGACTCGCTTTCCCTATTTTTGCTTTTGGTATTAGTGAAGGATATATTCATACAAAATCTAAAAAGAATTATCTAATGAGACTATTTTTATTTGCAATTGCCTCACAAGCACCTTTTATGTTTTTTGAATCCATGTTTGCTACTGGTTTTACCTTAAACATATTTTTTACTTTATTTATAGGGCTTATTGCAATAATCGGTTATGAACAATGTAAAAACAAGTATGTGGGTCTTTTATTGGTTGCATGTCTTGGTTTAACTGCTGATGCTCTACATATGGATTATGGATACTTTGGAGTATTTGCAATATTTATTTTCCATATATTCAAAAATAAAAAAGTATTTATGAATTTATCTTTCATAGGACTTTGTTTATTAAAATACGTACCATTATATATTGGATATAATTTTTATCTTCCTTATTTAATACTATGCTTATTTACTATTTCATCTTTAGTATTTATAAATTTATATAATGGTAAAAAAGGATTAGATACCAAGTATTTATTATACGGTTTTTACCCTGTTCATTTAATACTTTTGTATTTGTTTAATTTGCTGTTTGTGTAAACAATTATATAGATTCCAAATGTATAAGCATAAAAATCAAAATTTGACATATAAATAGAAATATGCTAATATTATATTAGCAATTGCAAAAACAAGTTTTTCAAAAGTAACAAAAAAAGACTAGGAAGCCTCTTAAAACTTTCCTAGCCTTTTTCTTTTGCTAATCGCTTAAATACTTTACAAGCAAGTAAATCAAATATAGCTTTAGCAATTTCAACAAGTTTTTCATTGTAACCTCCTTTCTACCTTTGCAGAAAGGCATTTATTACTATATAATAGCTATATCATTTTGTCAATATATAAATCTATTCTTGTACTGCAAAGTTAATTCCTCTTGCTACTATATCCTTCATATTTTCTATTAAATCATCTATTTCTTTTGGTGTTACTATAAAGTTGTAATCTTCTGGTACTAATACTTCTTTTATCATTTCATATTTATCTTCTTCTTGTAATTTATTTAAGAATTCATTTGACTGAGCTTGTTCTTGTACCTTCTTTATAAATAAGTCCAAACTATCTGCTGCAATTGTTGCCGCTTCTACTACTGTAGGAATTCCAAGTGCTATTACAGGTATTCCTAATGTATCTATACTTAAATCCTTTCTTGTATTTCCTACACCTGCTCCTGGTGTTATTCCTGTATCTGAAAGTTGTATTGTACTACTAATTCTTTCTATACTTCTTGATGCTAACGCATCTATTACAATTAATAACTTTGGTTTAGTATTTTCAACAATTCCCTTAATTATTTCTAATGTTTCAATTCCTGTTGTTCCTAAAACTCCTGGCGAGATTGCAGAAACTTTCCTTGTATTTTCAGGTAATACTTGTGGCATATAATTTATAATATGTCTTGTTACATCTATCTCATTAATTACTTTTGGGCCTAATGAGTCTGGTGTAACATATAAATTTCCAAGTCCAACTACTAATATCTCGTCTTTTAAAGTTGTGTGTTTCTCTAATAATTTTCGTAGTTCTTTAGATAAACTTTCAGCAGATTTACCGAATATCCTCATCTGTTGCAAGTTTTAATTTTTGTATATCAATTGTAATATAATCCCCTATTGGTTTTCCAATAGCTTGGGCACCATTTTCATTTAAAATTTTTACTCTTGAAATTTGTATTTTTTCATCTTGTTTTTCTTCTTCTACTTCTATTCCATCAACTTCGTTTTCAAGTCCATTTGCTTTTTTATATAAATCTCTTCTTTCTAAGGCTAAATCTGTTCTAAAGTTATACATATAAAAATCTCCCCTATCTTTTTTATTTTATTGTTTGAAGAAAAAAGATTTTTATACATATATTGCAGCATTCTAAAGCAAAATCGTTGGATAGTATGATTAATTCCATAATCAAGAAATGTAATCTGTCAATCATTTTTGAAAATGTCTTAAAATTTTTTATTTATTAGCACTAAATTTTTATAGTTTAGTGCTAATATTTTTATGAGACATTTTCTTTTCGATGTTTCTGTTGTTTTACAAATTCTTCATATGATTTTCCTTTACAGGGATGTATCATTCTTGGAATATTAATTTTTATTTCTTTCTTCTTTTCTTT
>JAAVZA010000026.1 GCA_022791395.1 Clostridia bacterium | reverse complement strand
TATATTGGTTTATTAATCATATTTAAATATATTTATAATTACATATTTTCAGTTATTTTTTAGTGTAAACATCAAATTGTATTAAAAAAGCTGAGGCAGAAAACTTTCAAAGTTTTCCACCCCAACTATTGACTTTCATCCACTCTTTTTATTTTAATCACTCTATATTCACTTTACTAATTTTATCCTTTACACTTTCATCTTTTAATAACTTTTCTGCTACATTTATAAAATTGCATTCTGTATCTGTTAAATAAATTTTACAATCTGCATTATTCGTTTTATCATTATTTGCATTTTGTTCATTTAAATAATCAGTTACAGCTTTCGCAATTTTTTCTCCTGTATTTATAATTTCAACCCCATTACCTAATTCTTTTTCTATTAATCCTTTAAATAATGGATAATGTGTACAACCTAAAATTAACTTATCTATATTTTTATCTTTAAATACTGACATATATTCTTTAATAGTTTCTTTAGCAACTTTATTTACAGTCCAGCCTTGTTCTGCCATAGGTGCAAGAAGTGGACACGCCTTATTAATTACTGTAATATCTTCTATTTTTTCTTTTAATTCTTGTTCCCATTTATTACTTCTAATAGTTCCTTCTGTTGCAATTACGCCTATAATAGATTTAGACTTTTCTTTAACACTTTTTTTAATACTCTCAACGGTGGGTGAAATTATTCCTAAAATAGGTATGTTAAATTCTTTTCTTAATTCTTCTAAAGCTTGGCTTGTAGCTGTTCCACATGCAATTATAACTAATTTCACGTTTTTACTAATTAAAAATTCCACACATTTTTTTGATATTTTTATAATATTTTCTTTAGATTTATCTCCATATGGAAAGTTCTTTGTATCACCCAAATAAATTAAATCTTCATTTGGAAGTTCTTTTGCAATTTCTGCAAGTACTGTCATTCCTCCAACTCCTGAGTCAAATATACCAATTGGTCTTGAATTCATATTATAATTTCCCCTCTTACTTTCTAAGCTCTGCTCCCATTTGTTTTTCAAGTCCTGAAATTATTTTATCCATTATAGGATTAATTTCTTCATCTGTTAAAGTTTTATCTTTTGCTGCAAATGTTAAAGAATATGCTAAACTTTTCTTGTTTTCATCTATATTTTTTCCTGTATATACATCAAATATTTCTACCTTTGTTAATAAACTTCCTCCTAATTTCTTAATTGCCATTTTTATTTCATTTGAAGTTATATTTTTATCAACAAGCATTGATAAATCTTTGTTTATTTCAGGATATTTTGATATTTCTTTATATTTCATACTTCCAACTTTTTTTGAAAGTAGTTTATCTAGATTTATTTCAAATACAAATACTGATTCTTTAGATTTTTTAGGATGAACTTTTCCTATTATCCCTACTTTATCATTATTTACAGAAATAACAGCTGTTTGATATGGATGGAACTCTTTAGGTATATCGTCTGTTTCTACAAAACTATATCTTCCTCCAAATCCCAAATAATCTAATAGTTCTTCTACTATACCCTTAGCAATATAAAAGTCCACTTTTTTTGTATTTCCTATGCCTTCATAAAAAGTTCCACTAATTAATGCTGCAAGTTTTCTCTCTTCTCCGTATTCTTCTCCTTTTTTATAAAAGCTTTTTCCAATTTCAAAAATAGATACATCTTTTACATTTCTAGCAGCGTTATATTCATAAATCTTATAAAGTGATGGTAAAATACTTGCTCTTAATGTATTTCTTTCTTCTGTTAATGGTGCTAATAGTTTTGGTGTTTCAATACTATCATCTTTAGTAAATTGTTTTGCTTCTTTATCTCCTACTAATATATAAGATAATGTCTCATTTAGTCCTAAATCTACCATTTTATTTCTAATTTGTCTTGTAGTTTTATCATAATTTCCTGTTTTTAATGGTAATACTGGGAGTTTGCCTTCAATATTATCTACTCCATAAATACGTCCCACTTCTTCAATCAAGTCTTCTTCAATTGATATATCAATTCTTCTTGTTGGAACAGATACTGTAACAACATCTTCTTTTACTTCATATTTAAATCCAAGTCTTCTAAAAGCATCTAATATACTTTCTTTAGGTATTTCTAATCCTAAAATATCTGTAATCTTTTTTAGGGTTATATCTATTTTTTTATCTTCTTTATTTGTAGTATCATATACCGAAATTCCACCTACAATTTCAGCATCTGCATATTTCTCTAACAAATTACATGCACGATTTATTGCCATATATGTTCTATTTGGGTCTAATCCTTTTTCAAAACGGCTACTTGCTTCACTTCTTAATATTTTTTTAGAGGTGTATCTTACTTTTACGGCATCAAAAATTGCCGCTTCTATTACAATATTTTTTGTATTTTCTTCTATCTCAGTATCTAGTCCTCCCATAGCACCTGCAAGTCCTATTGCTCTTACTCCATCTGAAATAACTATATCGTCACTTGTTAGTTCTCTTTCGATACCATCTAAAGTAGTTAGTTTTTCATTCTCTTTTGCCATTCTTACTTCTAACATTCCTTTTAAGGTGTCTGAATCATAAAAATGTAATGGTTGCCCTGTTTCTAACATTACATAGTTACTAATATCTACAACATTATTAATTGGTCTTATCCCAGATGCTATTAATCTATTTTTAATAAATGCAGGACTTTCTTTAATTGTTACATTTTTTACTTTTTTAGATAAAAAGATACTACAATTATCTGTTAAAATATTTAGTTTGAAGGTATCGTTTATATTTTCACTATTTTCTTTATATGTAACATCTATTTCTTTAACTGGTTTATCATAAATTGCTCCAATTTCATATGCCATTCCAAGTATACTTAACAAATCCCCACGGTTTGCAGTTAATTCAAAATCTATAACTTCATCATCTAATCCCAAAAATTTTATTGGATCTTCTCCAACTACTGCTGTATCTGGTAATTCATGAATTCCATTTTTGTCCTCATCTGTTAAGAATTTGTTTTCAAGTCCTAATTCTTGCATTGAACAAAGCATTCCATTTGATTCACGGCCTCTTATCATTCCTTTTTTAATTTTAAAATCTCCTGGTAATTCTGCCCCCACTTGAGCTACAATTACTTTTAGCCCTTTTCTTACATTTGGTGCACCACATACTATATCTAATATTTCTTCTCCAATATCTACTTTACATATGTGTAAATGATCAGAATCTGGATGTGGTTCGCATTCTTTTACTTCTCCTATTATTAGTTTTGTAGCATTTATTAACTTTTCTGCTGAATCATATTCATTTCCAACACCTGTCATATCTTCTGCAAGTGTTTTTACAGGTACGTCTATATCCACATAGTCTTTTACAAAATTTGTACTTAGTTTCATTTATATCCTTCCTTCCTTAATCTTTTCTATCAAACTGATTTAAAAATCTAACATCATTTGCATAAAGTAAACGAATATCAGTAATTCCATATTTAAACATGGCTAAACGGTCAAGTCCTGTTCCAAATGCAAATCCTGAATACTTTTTAGGATCATATCCATTCATCTTTAATACATTTGGATGTACCATTCCTGATCCTAGAATTTCAATCCATCCAGTTTGTTTACATAGATTACATCCTTTTCCCCCACATTTAAAGCAACTAACATCTACTTCATAAGATGGTTCTGTAAATGGAAAGTAACTTGGTCTAAAACGAAGTTTAGAATCTTCTCCTAACATATGTTTTACAAATACTTCTAAGGTACCTTTTAGATGTGCAAGGCTTATTCCTTCATCAATTACTAATCCTTCTATTTGACCAAACTGATGAGAATGTGTTGCATCATCATCTCTACGATATGTTTTTCCTGGACATATAACACGAATTGGTGTTTTTTCAATATTATCCATCATTACTCTTGCTTGAACAGCTGATGTTTGTGTTCTTAATAAGTATTCTGTTGTTACATAAAAAGTATCTTGCATATCTCTTGCTGGATGTCCTTTTGGAAGATTTAATCTTTCAAAACAATATTCATCTGTTTCTAGTTCTGGCCCATCAACTACATCATATCCCATAGATACAAATAAGTCTTCAAGTTCTTCTATAATACGATTAATTGGATGTTTACTTCCTCTTTTTACTTTTACACTAGGAAGTGTAATATCAATTTTTTCACTTTCTAATTTTTTATTAAGTTCAATAACCTCTAATTCTTCCTCTTTTTCTTTTATAGCATTTTCAAGCTCTTCTTTTACAGTATTTACAAGACCACCTATAATTGGTCTTTCCTCAGGTGACAAGGCTCCCATTCCTCTAAGTACCTCTGTTAGTGCTCCTTTTTTACCTAAGTATTTAACTCTAACCTCATCTAATTTTTGTAAGTCTATAGCATTTTTAATTTCTTCTTTTGCAGTAATTTTAATGTTCTCTAATTTTTCTTTCATTTTATTTGTCCCCTTTCTTTTCTATTTCTTTAATAACATTATAAGTTTCATCCCAAGATTTTACTTTTATGATGTTATTTCCATCACATTGTTCATTATGTTTCCATTCAAAAACAATAACAGGTATTATTTTAGATACTTCATTAATATTTTGTGGTTCATCATCAATTAAAATATCTATATTATTATCTATACAATATTGTTTTTTATCTTTTTGAATTGCTAAGTTGTCATATATTATGCCATTCTTTTCTAGATATTTTTTCGTTGTTTCATATGGATCAAGCACACCATGTTTTCTAGCAGTTATAATATATATTGAATTGTTTTCCGCTTTTAGTTTTTCAATAATCTCTTTTGCCTTTGGCTTTAATATTCCTTCTTCTCTTGCTTTATCTATATACTTTAAATAACAATCTCTCTTTTCTTCTTCCGTCCAATCATATAAATTAGTCATAGCAAATCCGTATTCATTCATTTTTATATTTCTTTTAACAACTTCTTCGTTATATTTTTTACAATATTTTTTAAATGCTGGTAATGTATCTGTTATTGTATTGTCTACATCAATTCCTATTCTCATTTTTTCTCTCCTCAATCAAAAAATCCATTTCTATCCTACATAATAGGACGAAATGGATTCGTGGTACCACCTAAATTTATTAATAAAATAATTAACCTCATTAAAGTTATAACGTAACTAACGTTTATCCCTACTACTAGTTCAAGATAAAACCTAAAAAGTGAAATTCTAAATTGAAAGTATTTGTAGACTCTCAGCAAATATCTACATTCTCTTTAATACAAGTTCTCAATTTATTTTGCTTTTTAAATGGTTTCTATATGTATATTATATTAACATATTAAAACAAAATATACAAGTGGTTTGTATTTTTATTTTCTTCTTGCAGCTATTTCTCTTTCTTTACTGTTTAATATTTTCTTTCTTAAACGAATACTCTTAGGTGTAACTTCAACTAATTCATCATCTTGTATAAATTCAATTGCCTTTTCTAGTGAAAATTGTATTGGTGGAACTAGTCTTAATGCATCATCAGAACCTGATGCTCTTGTATTTGTTAAATGTTTTTCTTTACATACATTTATTGCTAAATCTTCATTTCTTGAGTTTAGCCCTACTATCATTCCTTCATACACTTCTACACCAGCACCTATAAATAAGTCACCCTTATCTTGTGCATTATATAATCCATATGTTACTGATTTTCCTGGCTCAAATGCTACAATGGTTCCTCTTACTCTTGATAATACTTCCCCTTTAAATGGTTCGTATGAATCAAATACATGGTTCATTACTCCAACGCCTTTTGTATCTGTTAAGAATTCTGTCCTATATCCTATTAATCCTCTTGCAGGAATTTTAAATTCTATTTTAGTATGTCCATCTTCTGCTGGTTCCATATTTATCATTTCAGCTTTTCTTTGTCCCAATTTTTCAATAACTGTACCTATAGATTCATCTGGAACATTAACTATTAATCTTTCTATAGGTTCACATTTTTGTCCATTTATTTCTTTAAATATAACCTTTGGACGAGATACTAAAAGTTCAAAACCTTCTCTTCTCATATTTTCGATTAATACTGATAAATGTAGCTCTCCACGTCCTGATACTTCAAAACTATCTGGTGAATCAGTTTCTTTTACACGTAAACTTACATTTCTTTCTAGCTCTTTAAATAATCTATCTCTAATATGTCTAGAGGTAATAAACTGTCCTTCTTTTCCAGCAAATGGTCCATTGTTTACACTAAAGGTCATAGATACTGTTGGTTCATCTATATCCACAAAATCGATTTTTTCTGGATGTTCATAATCACATATTGTCTCACCTATGTTTATATCTTGAATTCCAGAAATAGCAATTATATCTCCTGCTTTTACCTCTTCTACCTCTTCTCTTTTTAATCCAACATGTGTATATAGTTTTACCACTCTACCATTTGTAACTTTATCATCTTTTTTACAAATACTTACTGGCATTCCAGCTTTAACTATTCCTCTTTCTACTCTTCCTACTGCAATTCTTCCAACATAATCATCATAATCTATGTTAGATACAAGCATTTGCATTGGTCCTTCTATTTCACATTTTGGTGCTTCTATTTCATTTATAATTGTTTCAAATAAGCAATTTAAATCTGTAGTTTCCTCTGTTAAATTCATTTTTCCAATTCCATTTTTTGCTGAAGCATATACAACTGGGAAATCTAGTTGTTCATCACTTGCATCTAATTCTATAAATAGTTCTATAACTTGGTCAACTACTTTTTCTGGATTTGCTCCTGGTCTATCTATTTTATTAATTACAACAATAGGTTTTAAGTTTAATGCAAGTGCCTTTTTTAAAACTTCTCTGGTTTGTGGCATAGGTCCTTCAAAAGCATCTACTAACAATAAAACACCATCAACTGTTTTTAAAACCCTTTCAACTTCTCCACCAAAATCAGCATGTCCAGGTGTATCAACAATATTTATTTTAATGTCTTTATACATTACAGATGTATTTTTAGAAAGAATTGTAATACCTCTTTCTTTTTCAATATCATTTGAATCCATAACTCTTTCAGCTACTTGTTCATTATCTCTAAATATATGACTTTGTCTTAAAAGAGCATCAACTAATGTAGTTTTACCATGGTCAACGTGTGCAATTATTGCTATATTTCTTATTTTTTCGTTATTCATTTTTCTTCCCCTTTTCTAGTTTTGAAAGGTTGCATTAATTGCAACCTTCTAATTCTCATTTTTAACCTTATTATTATATACTAAAATGTATTATTTTGTCAACTCTATAATAGCATCCATTATAACTTTTGTTGCTGCTTCTAGAGCTTCTTTTTCTGTTTCTTTATTTTTGTACATTTCTTGGTAGTTAGATAAATCTAGTGGCTCTCCATAAGCTATTTTAACTCTTTTAGTTAGTTTTTCTCCTCCAGAAATTCCGTACAGGAACTACTTTTGTACCTGTTCTTAATGCAAAGAAAGCGGCACCATCTTTTACTTTTTCTCCTTTTTCTAATCCATTTCTAGTTCCTTCTGGAAAAAGTGCTAAACAATCGCCATTTTTTAAGGTTTGTAAAGATTCTTTAAGTGCTTTAACTTCTTTAGAATCTTTTTTTACTAAAATTGCATCAAAAACTATACCTAATAATGCTAAAAATTTATTTTTAGTTAATTCCTCTTTAGCCAAAAACCTTGTATATCTACCACATGTTACTTCTATTAAAGGTGGATCTAAAAAACTCCTATGATTTCCACATATAATAATTGGTCCTTCTTTTGGTATGTTTCCTTTTCCTACTACTTTGAACCTATAAACTATTTTACAGAAAATCCATATTGCACCTTTTACAATTCCTCTTAATACTGTTTTTAAAAAATTTTTCATTATCCTCTTCCTTATTTTACATTCTTTCTTCTATAATCTCAAATACTTTATTTGATAACTCTTCTAATGATAATTCTGTACAATCAATATATATAGCATCTTCTGCTCTTTTTAGAGGTGCTGTTTCCCTAGATGAATCTATTTTATCTCTATTTTTTACACTTTCTAGCACCTCTTCATATGAACACTCTATACCTTTTTCTAGATTTTGTCTAACTCTTCTATTGGCTCTTTCTTCAGGTGTTGCATCTAAATATATCTTTACATTTGCATTTGGAAATACTGTTGTTCCAATATCTCTTCCTTCTACAATTACATTTTTTCCTTCTGCCATTTTTCTTTGTAAATGTAATAAATTTTCTCTAACTATTTTTAAAGTACTTACTGGTGAAACAAATTCATTTACTTTTGGAGTTCTTATTTCTAAACTGACATCTTTTCCATTCAAGAAAACTACATCTTCACCATCAACTTTTTTTATTTCAATATTAATCTCATTTAATAGATTAATAATTTTATCTTCTTCATCAAGTTTGATATTTCTATTTAACATCTCTAGGGTAACACATCTAAAGGTTGCTCCTGTATCTATGTTAATTAAATTAAATCTTTCTCCTATAACTTTTGCTATTGTTCCTTTACCAACTCCTGCTGGTCCATCTATTGCTACTACAAATGACATTTTTAATCCTCCTTCTTTTCTGGCATCTGTATGCCCTTTACTACTACATCTATTTTATCCACATTCATAGCTGTTAATCTTTCAATTTCCTTTTTTGCTCTTATTTTAAAATTATTTATTAAATCTACTATGTTATACCCATATAAAACAATTACTTCCATATAAATTGAAGTTCCATCTCCTAGTGTATCCACTCTCGTTTTAGTAACTTTGTATACTGCTTCTTGTTTATTTGCCATATGTTCTATTATTTGTCTAAATACACTATCTGATATTGTAAAGTTTCCTAAATAACTAAACGTTGGTCTTATTATAGATTTTTCTGATATATAAGGTTTCTCTCCTCTTCCCTTAGATTTAAATATTTGCAATGGATCTAGTAAATATCCTGAAAAATCTTTTTTTAATTCAAAGGTTGGAACTGGAATAACATGCTTTCCTTCTGTTGTACGAATGCGTTTTGCTGTTTGCATTTCTTCTTCTGTTGCAACATCTGTTATATAAATAAATTTAGAAATCTCTGGTAAGCCCAAATTATTAGCAATTTTTTTAACCATATTATCAGATGTTCCAAGTATTAATATTTTATCTGGTTTATATTTTTTTATAGCTTTCAAAACCTCATCTTTTTCACTATTCTCTATAAATAAAGCATGTTTTACAGTTTCTATCTTTGTAGGTGCTTTTTTTGCTGAATTTCCAGCTATGACTTCATTTTCTTTAATAAATAAACCATCATCTATAATATAATTAATATCATGTTCACTTGCAACTAACCCTGCTCTATAACTTTTTCCTGTTCCGTGAAGGTCCAACAAAAGCATACACTTTTATTTTATCTCTTGCCCACATTATAAATCTCCTTTATTTTACTTGTAATTATAATATTCTTATGCTTTAATAATTATAACACTATAAAATCAAATTGAAAAGTAAATTTTAATTAGAAAGGGAAAAAAATGAATACTCTTATTATCTCTGGTGGAAATGTTGATATAGAATTTTTAAATAAAACTTTAACTAATTTTTCTTATGATAATATTATTGCAGTTGATAAAGGCTTAGAAACTTTATATTTACTTAAAATTATGCCAACCCATATTGTAGGTGATTTTGATTCTGTAAATAAAAATATTATTAATTATTATAATGATAAAAATATACCTGTTCACAAATATAATCCAGAAAAAGATTATACTGATACGGATATAGCAATGAAATTAGCAATAAATTTAAATTCTACTAATATAACTATTATAGGAGCAACCCGGAACAAGATTAGACCATACTCTTGCAAATATACATATTTTATGTGGTTGCTTAGAAAAAGAGCTTCCTTGTGAAATTATCGACCCACATAATAAGATATATTTAATAAATTCTAAAACAAACTTAGAAAAATCAAATATATATGGAAAATATATTTCACTTATTCCTCTTACTAGTAAGGTTTCAGGGGTTACTTTAAAAGGGTTTAAATATCCTTTACACGATTATACTTTAAAAATTGGTGAAAGTTTAGGAATTAGTAATGAGGTCGTAAATGATGTTGCAACTATTGATATTAAAGAAGGAATTTTAATTGTAATTGAAAGCAAAGATTAATCTTGAAGAAAATATTTGACATTTAAGTAATAGTATGCTATTATAATTATAGCAATATTGCAGTAAGTTATGCAAAAAAGTACGCAATATAAAAGACTAGGAATTGCCGTTCCTAGTCTTTTTTGCTATTATTAGTCTTTTTTATTATTTTCTATTACTAGATAAACAATAATAAGTACTAATAATTTTAGTAAGTTATGCATTATGTAGTACGCCTCCCTTCTACCTTTGGGAGAAAAGCACTTACAACTATAAACCACATATTGACAAACATCAATATGTGGTGTGTTTTTTCTATTAAATAGATGTCTCACACATTCCTTCTTTATAATTAAGCACTTTCTTTGTAATAAATACAATTAAAATTAGTGCTATCGTTGTACAAATAAATAAGTATTTTAAACATTCCATATTGTGTGTAAAACCGACTAATAATAAAACTATATATCCGAACACTCTTCCTGCGTTTATAAAAACTTCTCTAATAGTAAAATATTCTGTATTAAACTCCGTATTAAATGGTGGTTTGTTCGAATAATCAAATAAATTAATTTCTGTAATCGCTCTTAGTATTCTAATAAAAATATAATATACAAAATTATATAGAATTATAGTAGTTTTATTTATTGATATAAGCATCCAAATACAGCTAAATGCTATTGTTAAACTACATATTCTAAGTATAGCTTGTGGATTCTTTTTATTATAAAATTTTGCAAACAAGAGCATTGTAATAATCATACATATTGAAAATATAGAATTCCATATCCCCAAATTAAGTTCTGTATTAAATTCATATACAATTAAGAGTGAAATAATTATACTAAGTACTCCATTAACGGTAATCCCTTTTAGAAACTCAATAATATATAATTTGAAAATAGGATATTCTTTATGTTTCTTTATTTCTTTTATAAATCCTTTTATATTTACTCTATTATTGCTTACATTCAAATTTTTTATAAAAAAACTAATAATAATCTTTATAAATGAAAAAATAAATACCAAAATTGCAGCCATATGATAAGATGTAGCAGTTATATATGCCCCAAGGAAAATAGGTATGATAATAGATACAATTTCCCCTATTGAAGATTTATATCCTTGATATTTAGCTCTCTCCTTTTCCATAACCAATTCAGATTCCATCATATTAAAAGGAAACCCTGTAGCAGATACTGATAATCCATAGCAAATTCCAATAATCCAAAAATAATCAATAATTCTTTCTTTCAAAATTATTATTAAAAAAATAAATAACGCTTTTAAACAAATCCCAAAACGATATAATTTAACTTTATTTTTTCTTTTTATATAATCTCCTACTATAAATGCCCCAATTGTTGCAACAATCCATGCTATAATATAGTATCCAGACAAATATATAAGATTATCCTGTGTAACCTTATAAAAATATGCTGCCAAAAAAGTAGTTAAAAAAATTTCTATTATATTTCCTATTATATTATCTAATATTATAACCTTTGCATTATTTGATAATTTAACTTTTTCCTTCATTTATCATTTTCCTTTGTTATTTTCTATTTTTCAACTAAATATATATTGCATGCATTCATTCCTTTTATCCATTTATATGACGAACAATTTAGTTCTTCTTTTAAAGTTTGTAAACATTCGTCATTTTCTAATCCGCCATTTATAAATACTATTACTCCATTTTTAATATCAATTCCACTAAATACTTCTCTTATCTTTTCTTTGCTAAATAGTTTTGAATCTAATATATATGAATTATCTAACTTGGTAAACATGTATATGTCATCTAGAAATCTATTTTGCTCTTTGTTAAATATATATATAGCTGGTACATGATGTTTTTCTTCTATATATCCTACTATATCTGTTTTATCTTTATAAAAATACATTAACTCTATGTTAAATACTTGTGGAATAAATAACATTACTATAAATAAACAATTTAGAATTATGAATGTATTTTTCTTAGATAACACACTCTCTAAAACCACCTTTAGTCCATATACTACAGTTATTACTAGAAGCGGACAAATTGGCATAATATAACGTGTTTCTTGGTATGGCGATATTAGTGCAATTATTGTAAAGTACATTAATGTTGGTATTAATATTAATAAAAACTCTTTATTTGTAAATGCTATTGTAATCTTTTTGTTTTTTGCTATTTTCATTATTACAATAATTGCTATAATAGTTAATATTAGTATTAATATTCCATTAAATACATGGTTATTTAATATTACTAAGTATTGTCCTAATGAATTCCACATTTGAGGAATTTTTTCTATACTTGAAATAGCCTCTTGTCCTCTGTACCCCATAAATATATGTACAAAAGAATATGGGAAAATACAAAGTGAAATAATTGCTGATACTATCATTAACCCTGTATATTTTACTGCATTTTTAACATTTCTGCTTTTTATAAATTTTATCATATATATAACATATAGTATAAATAGAAATACTAGATAATGGTAGTGTGTAAGTGAACCTAATATAATAAAAACTGACATTATTAATAAATCTTTTATTTTTAATTCTTGTTTGTTTAAATTTATAATATGTAAATAACTTATAATAAGTAAATTTAGTGCATTTAGTGCATACATTCTAATAAATATTGTAGTATCTATTGATGCTAAAGTAAAACCATTGATTAACACTACTAAAATTGCATATAGTTTATTTTTAAAGATTTTATTTGCAACTAAATATATCATAATACTAGTAATTATAAATATAATTAGATTTAATCCTATTCCTGTCCATTTTGAAAAATTATCTATTGTAAAAGATGCCGCGCCTCTTAATAGTAAATAAAATAAAGGTGGATGAACATCATTTTTTTGGTTTTCATATACAGGTGTAAAGTCATTTGCTTCTTCTTTTGATATGGTTAAATAGTCTTCATAATACTTATTTTGATGCCAATTGTTATAAAAATCATCATTATTCATTATATCTACTTTATCATAATTCATAAGTCCATATGAATATCCTTCATCTATATGTAAATAAGGTTTTTCTTTTCCATATTGTATTCTTAGTGCTACTTGTAAAATTATCGTAATTATCAATAATCCAATTATCATTTTATCTTTGTTTTTTAGTACAAATTCTTTCATATATATTTCCCCTTTTAAATATATATTTTATGGTATTTAACTATCCATATTTTTTATTATATAAATGGGCTGCATTTTATGCAGCCCAACATTTACCTTATAAATCATTTTTTAAGCAACATCATTTATTTTTATATCTCTAACATGCTCTATTTTTTCCCAGCTTGTATCTCTTTTAAATAAACATTTAAAGTTAATTAAAAGCCAAGATCCTAAGAATAATGGATAACAAACTAAACCTTTCCACATTGGTTTTATTGGTTTTCTGTCTAATACCATTATAAGAATAGCTGTACCAATTGGTAATAAAAATGTAGGTATTAGATATCTTAAAATATTTTCAAATAATTCCCAAGCTGTTATTCCATTTCCAATAAACATTATAAAGTTTATCGCAAGTAATACTAAGGTTAAAACAAACATTGGTATACTTCCAACTATATATAATAATCCATCAAAGTTCATTAAAGTTTTATGCTCTTTAGTTGCTGTTGCTAAGTCTTTTGTGTAATTTTGTATACATTGCATATGTCCTACAGTCCATCTTGATCTTTGAGACCAGCTTTGTTTAAAGCCTACTGGTTGTTCGTCATATACAATTGCATCTGTTGCCCAACCAAGTTTTTTACCTGCTATAATTCTTTTTAAAGAAAATTCTATATCCTCTGTAAGAGTTTTTGTATCCCAACCAGTTGGTTTTACAACATCAAATTTAACCATAAATCCTGTCCCATTTATTAATGGAGAAAGTCCTAAATTATATCTTGCTAAATGATAAAATCTATTCATTGTCCAGTAAAATATTGCATACCCAGCTGAAATCCAGCTGTCTGTTGGATTTTTTATATCTCTATACCCCTGTACAACATCTTCACCTTGACAAAGTTTTTTATTCATATTTTTAATAAAATCCTCGTGTGCAATATTATCTGCATCAAAAACACAAAAAGCGTCATATGGTGCATCTTCTTCTATTTTTTTATTTAAAAACCACTTTAACGCATGCCCTTTAGTCTTGTTTTCTTCATCAAATCTTTCAAGCACTATTGCTCCAGCATCTTTTGCAATTTCTGCTGTTTTATCAGTACAGTTATCTGCTATAACATATATATCTAATAATTCACTAGGATAATTTTGTTTTTTCAAACTATCAATTAAATTTGCTATAACTGATTCTTCATTATGTGCTGGAATAATTGCCATAAATCTATTTTGTTTATCTTCTAAAATTGGTTTATCTTTTAATTTTACAAGTGAACATATACTTACAATTAATTGATATAACCAAAATATTGTTACTATCCATACTAATGCTTGTTGAAGCACATATAAATATACCATTTCTTACTCCTTCATTATATTTCTAATAATAGTGTATTTAATTACATATATTATTATACTATTTAGGACAAATTTTTTCAACTTATATTTTATAATTAATAATATTTTAATAAACATATGTAAAACAATTTATAATCAATATTTTAGTTTAATGGACGTGCAATGCACGCCCATACCTTTTATTTATTTTTCAAAATTTAATCTTCGTCATTAATTGTTGGCTCTTCTATGTCTTTTTTTGTTAAGTTTATTCTTCCTTGTTCGTCAATTTCATATACTTTAACAGTAACTACATCTCCAACTTTTAGAACGTCTTCTACTTTTTCTACTCTTTCTTTAGATATTTTTGATATATGAAGTAATCCTTCTTTTCCTCCTGGAACTTCTATAAATGCTCCAAATGGCATAATTCTTGTTACTGTTCCTTCTACTATTTCTCCCACTTCGACATCTTTTGCTATATCTTCTATCATTTTTAACGCCTTTTTACCATTTTCTGTATCATTTGAATAGATAAATACACGTCCATCTTCTTCTATATCGATTTTTACACCTGTTTCTCCTATGATTTTGTTAATCATTTTTCCACCAGGTCCTATTACATCTCTTATTTTATCTACATTTATTGTAGTATTTATAATGCTTGGTGCATATTTAGAAATATGGTCTCTTGGTTTATCTATTTGTTTTAACATTATTTCTTCTAGAATATACTTTCTTGCAATTCTTGTTCTCTCAAATGCTTCTTTTATTATGTCATAGGTTAATCCATCAATTTTTATATCTACTTGTATTGCTGTAATACCAATTTCTGTTCCTCCTACTTTAAAGTCCATATCTCCAAAAAAGTCTTCTAATCCTTGAATATCTGTTAACATTATATAATGGTTTGGATCATTTTCATCTGTTACAAGTCCTGTTGAAATACCTGCAACTGGTCTTTTTATTGGAACACCTGCATCCATTAATGCTA